>JAUYAV010000025.1 GCA_030693325.1 bacterium | reverse complement strand
TTTAAAAAGCCATTGGTGATAATCCTCGGCGGAGCCAAGGTTTCGGACAAAATCGGTTTTTGAAAACAAATTGACGCCGGTTTTATGCGTGGGCGAAACCATGGAACAAAAAGCGAAGGGGATGCGCAAAAATATAGTCCAAGAACAACTTGGCAAAGATTTAAGGGAAATTAAGAATTTGGAAAAAAAGAATTTAATTATCGCTTACGAGCCGGTTTGGGCAATCGGCACCGGAAATTATTGTCAGCCGGAAGAAGCTCTGGAAATGATAAAATTCATAAAAGAAATTTTCAGTTTGAATTTTCCGAATTCCGATTTGAAAGTTTTATACGGCGGGTCAGTGGATCCCCAAAATATCGCTAATTATCTGAAATATCCGGAAATTGACGGCGCTTTAGTCGGCGGCGCGAGCATCAAAATAAACGAATTTAAGAAAATCATTAATGAAGTATCTAGGGCAGTTAAAACCGAATCAGCTCAAAAATAAAACCTGTCTTTTGCGGGTGGATTTGAATATTGAGTCGCCGGGAAAAGACGCTTTTCGTTTACAGGCGATTTTGCCGACTATAAAATTTTTGATTAAAAACGGAGTAAAAGTGGTGATTTTAAGCCATCGCGGCCGCCCTCTAAAAGCGACAAACGAGAAGCGACAAGCGACAAGTTATTCTCTGAAATCATTCGCAAAAATACTATCGAGGCTGATTAAAAAACCGGTTCATTTTATAGATTTTAAAAAAGGATTCAATGTGTCTGAAATTTCGGATACTATCACGCGTGATAGTATCCTCCTTTTGGAGAATTTGCGATTTTTGCCCGAAGAAGAAAAAAATGACAAAGATTTTGCCAAAGCGTTGGCTTCTCTTGGCGATATTTTTATTAATGACGCTTTTGCCGTCAGTCATCGGAAAAACGCTTCAGTGGAAGCCATCACTCATTTTTTGCCGAGTTATGCCGGTTTGCTTTTGGAAAAAGAAATTGAAAATCTTGACGCAGTGATGAAAAAATTTAAAAAGCCATTGGTGATAATCCTCGGCGGAGCCAAGGTTTCGGACAAAATCGGTTTAATAAATAATTTTCTAAAAAAAGCCGACTATTTCTTGATTGGCGGAGCGATGGCAAATACTTTTTTTGCGCTTCAGGGTTTGCCGGTGGGCGATTCATTTTATGAAAAAATTCGGATAGACGGTAAAATAACACGGGAAATAACGCGAAAAATTATTTTACCGATTGACGCCGTTCTTTATAAAAGAAAAATTTTGGATATCGGCCGGGAGACGGCAAAAAAATATAACGAAATCATCCAAAAAGCCGAAACCATTATCTGGAACGGCCCGATGGGAATGTTTGAGGATAAAAAATTCGCCAAAGGAACGGAAGAAATAGCGGCCGCGGTTTTCAAAAATAAAAAAGCCAAAATCGTTATCGGCGGCGGAGAAACAATCGCTTCGCTAAAAATCTCCCCCTATGAGGGATCTCTCGAAGGGAGAAAAAATCAAAAATCAAAAATCAAAAGTAACGTTTTTTTTTCCACCGGCGGGGGAGCGATGCTGGAATATCTGGCCGGGGAAAAATTACCGGGAATAGAAGCTTTAAAAAACAATTAATGATTGACCTGAATAAAAAAAATATCCCGAAAGCGATTAAACGCTTGGAATTGGCCAAAAAAAGAAATGAAAAAATCGCCCTCTGGGGCGATTATGATGCTGATGGAATTTCCGGCACTTTAATTATCTATGAAGCGCTGAAAGATTTGGGTTTTGAAAATTTTTTGATTTCACTTTCCGGCCGAAAAGGTATTTATAACCGGGGCAAAGTAGATATTGAAAGATTCGCCATAGAGGGGATTTCGCTCATTATTTCCGTTGATTTCGGCATTTCAGCGATTGAAGAAGTAAAATTTGCCCGCGAAAAAGGAATTGATTTTATTGTGCTTGATCATCACACTCCGCTCAAGGTTTTGCCTAATGGCATTATTATTAATTACTCCAACGGCCGCAGGGCGGCGGCGGGAGTTGTTTTGGAATTTGTTAAAAATTTATACCGGCAAGAAAAAAGACCGAAGAAAGAAATTGAGAAATTTTTTGATTTGGTCGCCATCGCCACGGTCGCCGACAAAATTATTTTAACCGCCGCTAACAAGAAAATAATTTCTCAAGGCATAGAAAGGATAATTGAGGGCTATCGGCCGGCTCTTCGCGTTTTGGTTAAAAAAATCAGGATAAAAAAATTAACCCCTGATAATTTTGAGCATTTGATTGGCCGGATCAATTTTCCCAAAGGAATTGATGAAGAAAATAATTTTTTTAAATTGATGAGCAGTAAGGACAAAAAAGAGATTAAAAATTTGGTTAACGAAATAGAAATTGACTATCAAAAAGCTCAAAAAATCATCGGAAAAATTTTAAAAGAAAATTTTGCCGAGTCAGCCGCCGATAAAATTTTACCAGAAGTGTTTTTTGCCGAAAATAAATTCAATTGGCCTCAGCCGGGGATTAACGGTTTGGTCGCTGATGAAGTTTCCCGAAAATTTAAGCGCCCGGTTTTTGTTTTTAATCACTCAGGCGATAAAATAAAAGCTTCGGGCCGGGCTCCCAAGGGATTGAACTTAGTGAAGGCGTTGAGGACTTGTTCAGCCGATTTATTTTGTAATTTTGGCGGCCATCCGCGAGCCGCCGGCTTTAAAGCCCCGGTGGAAAATCTGGAAAAAATAAAAGAATGCCTGGAAAATTATTATAAATCCGGGAAACATAAATAATTTTTTATGAAAAATAAAAAATATTTTGCTTATTGTGT
>JAUYAV010000024.1 GCA_030693325.1 bacterium | reverse complement strand
AAAATTATTTTGGTAATCGGAATGAAAACCGGTCGCTGGCCCGAATGCCATATTCCGGATTGGGCGAAAAATTTAAGCCGCGAAGACCTGCAAAACAGTGTTTTGGGTTATCTTGAAGAGATTGTTCCGCGATACAAAAATTCAGACGCCATTTGGGCTTGGCAGGTGGAAAACGAGCCATTTTTCCATTTTGGAGTTTGTCCTGAAACCGACAAAGATTTTCTGAAAAAAGAAATTGATTTGGTGAAATCGTTGGATGACAAAAACCGGCCGGTAATCGTTTCCGACAGCGGCGAGGGTTCGTTATGGCTAAAAGCCGCTAGTTTGGGCGATATTTTAGGCATTACTATGTATAGAAAAACCACTAATAAGTTTTTTGGCATCGTGAATTATCCTTTTCCGCCGGTTTTTTACTGGCGTAAAGCCCAAATTATCAAAAAGATTTTTAACAAAGATGTTTTTGTCGGCGAACTCCAGGCGGAGCCCTGGGGTGCCGTGCTTTTATACGATTCTCCTATCGTTGAACAGAAAAAAACCATGGATTTGGAGCAATTCAAGAAAAATATTGAATTCGCCGAGAAAACCGGCTTAGACGAATTTTATCTCTGGGGAACGGAATGGTGGTATTGGACGAAAACAACTCAAAACGACTCTTTAATTTGGGATGAAGCCAGAAAACTTTTTAATTCAATTCAATCCTAAAAGCTCCCGGCGGAATTTGATTAACTTGTTCCGGTAGAATATAAAAAATATTTTTTTCTTTTTGTTTTTCAGGGGTAAAGGTATCGGTGATAAAAATGACGGTTTCAGCCGGCATCGGAATGCTTCGGACCAGAGCTCCGGAAGCTTTTACGATGACATATTTCGGCAATTCTTTAGGTAAGGCGTTTAATTGCTGTCCGATAACCACATAATTTTGATTGAAGGCGCCGGCGGTATTTGGATTCTGACCCCACAAGATAAAGTAAGTCGTATAGGCCTCAAAAAACAGAAGCGAAAGAAAAATAAAAACAAAAATATTAAATGCCCCCTGGTTTTTTATTTTTATAGCCAGAAATTTATAAAGACAAATACCCCCGATCCCGGCCAAAATAAGAATCGGCGGAATCATTAAAATTGCCCTCAAGGCATGCGGCAGGCCTTCATCGGAAATAATTACAGGCAGAGCGGCGAGGGCAAGCCAGCCGAACAAAACAGCAAACTCCATTATTTTGGTTTTTTTTATCATTGATCTGATTCCCAAGAAGCTTCCAAATAAGAATAAAACGCCGACTGGCCAAAATAGTTCGGGTTGGCTGGGATAATTGTGCCGCCAATTACTATCGCCGGCAAAATTAAACATCCCGGCTGTTTTTAAAATATTCATCCCCAGAGTTTTAACGGGACTAGGGGAGCTGAAAACGGAAATTTGGCTGGTACGGCCCAAAAAATCTTGGGGATTTTTTAAAAAATACCAAAGCAGGGGCGCGGCCACCATAAGAGCCGATATTAAAAAGCAGGCTATGGGAATAATGATTTTTTGGCGATAAGATTTTTCTTTATTCCCGAACCAGTAAAAAAGGATGATTGCCAAAATCAAAACCGGTGTCACCCTATAAGCGATGTAAGTGTGAAAGCCCAGGCCGTACACCGCTCCGGCAAGGAGCGGTAATAACCAATTTTTAATTTCCAATTTCCAATTTGTTTGGGAATCGTGAATCGGTGATTGGGAATTATTTTTGGCTTGATTCAGCGTTTTTAACAAGAAAAACAAACCCCAAACCAAAAATGCCGGTGCCAGGATTGCCCGGAAAGAAATTCGGGAAAAGTTAATGTGCCAGAACGAAGTCGCTATAAAAAAAGAGGATAACAGGGCGATTTTTCTGGAAAATAGTTCTTTGGTTAAAAAATATACCCCAAGCACGGTGAATAACCCAAACATCGCTGCCACCGCCCGAGGAATCCATGGTTCGTGGCCGAATTTAAACACAAAAAATCCGACTATATTCATCCAAAGGCCCTCGCGGCCGTTATTTTCTGGATAGAAAACCTTTAAATGGCCGGTTTCCCAGGCCTCAACGCCGTTATTGGCGTTAATTGCCTCATCGGGATAAAATCCCGGCGGTGTTTTGGTGATATCGTAAAAACGCAAGAAAGAGGCAATCAAGAAAATGACAATTAACAGAAACCAGGGATTTTTAATTATTTTTTTCATTGTTTATTTAATCATAACATCCCGAAAAGAATTCGTCAGCTGGCGAAAAAAAGCCACCCGAAAAATCAGGTGGCTTTAAAGCGGACTTTGAAAGCGGGCTAAGGGACAAATACGGTTGTATCCGTTACGACAAGAGATCCATTGATTCTCCGGTTTCTCAAATCTTTACATATCCGATCAATGACGAAAGTTTCCTCTGAAATGCACTTGGCTTTGATTTCGTTCTCATAAATAGAGATGCATGGTCTCAATTTACTCTCTAAACATTTTTTGATTTCAGGGCTGTAATTAACGGGGAATTCAATAACTAACCCTGCAGTGGTGCTTAAAGAAATATGGACTGTGAATTCCTCCTTCCGGTTAATTAAGTTCTTTTTTTCAATGGTTAATAATATGCTTCGCATTTTTGCCCTCCCCCTTTCAGTTGTTAAATAGCAGATTTACTTGAAATTAATTTAGCATTAAACTTTATTTTTGTCAAGAAAGCAAAAACATTACAAATCTCTTTTAAAATAGTAAAATTATAGGATGAAACCTAAAAAAGTCGGATTAGCTTTGGGCGGCGGCGGGGCCAGGGGGTTGGCCCACATCGGCGTGATCAAATCCCTGGAGCAGGCCGGTATTGAAATCAGTTTTATTGCCGGCACGAGCATGGGCGCTTTGGTCGGCGGCTGGTACGCGGCGACCAAAGATATCAATTCTTTGGAAAATATTTTTTTGGATAAAGATAAAATTGACAGGATTGCCAAAATTCTTAAAAAAAGCGATGGCGGCAGTTTGCAGGTTAAAGACCATATATTCACCGATTTTTTGGGCGATGCTCTCAAAACAAAAAACATTGAGGATTGTAAAATTCCTTTTCGGGCTATCACTACCGATATCAAAAATGGAGACGAAGTCGTAATAAAAAAAGGTAACCTGCTTGAAGCTATTCGGGCTAGCGCCGCCTTACCGATTGTTTTTCACCCGGTTTCGTTTGATGGCCGGTTATTGATGGACGGCGGATTTTCCAACCCCGTGCCGGCGGATATCGCGAAAAAAATGGGCGCCGATTTTGTGATTGCGGTTGATATTACCAGTAAATGGCTGGACGTATCGGAACGGCAGTTCAGCTGGGTGTGGTTGCCGTCACTGGTTTCTAATGTTCTTGACGCCGCGGCTTATCAATTAGCTAAATCCCACATGGAAAGCGCCGATGTCGTTTTACAGCCTTTGGTTTTGAATTTCGGGTATTTTGATTTTAAACAACCAGGAGAAATCATCAGAGCCGGCGTTCGGGAAACCAAATTAAATCTTAAAAAAATATTCGGCAGTAGCGGTTATTCCGAACCAACCAAAACTCCCTTTGAAAAATTTATTGATTTTTTGTTTTATCAGGAGTAAATAAATTTTTATCCGCTCAAAAGAAAACAGCATTCCTCTTGAAAATCTAACGGCTCAACGGCAATCACGGTTGAGCCGTTGAAACCGCAGGAAAGAAGGATGAAAAAGAACCCAAAAAATCATGGCAAATAGTGAATAGACTCTATTTATAGCTCTAATTCACTAATTATTGACTTTTTTACGTGAATAATATATAATGCTTATATGGCTATCACTAATCCCATAAAAAATAAGATTCAGGCTCTCAAAAGCGAATACGACACTCTCCGAAAAGGGAAAGAGTCGCTTTTAGTAATGATTGATGAGGCCGAAGTTTCGGAAAGCGTCTATAACTCCAACGCTATCGAAAATTCTACCCTGACACTTAAAGAAACTGAAAAAATTCTTTTAGATATGGAAATTTCCCGCAATGTTTCTTTGAGAGAAGTTTTTGAGGCGAAAAATCTTGAACGTGTTATCAGTTATATTCGTAATAAATCTAAAGAAACCGAAATTAATAAAGAAACTATTTTGCTTTTGCATCAGATGCTGATTGGCGGAATTGACGACAAAGTCGCCGGCCGGTTTAGAAAACTTGGCGAGTATGTCCGGGTTGGGGACTATGTCGCTCCGGCTCCGGAACATGTCGAGAAAATGATTGAAGCGATTCTCATTGAATACACTAGCAATTTGTCCGCTTATTTTCTTGATAGGGTTGCCAAGTTCCATTTGGATTTTGAAACTATTCACCCATTCAATGACGGCAACGGCCGTATTGGCCGGATACTTGTTTGCTCCCAGCTCCTGTGGCTCGGTTTTCCCATGGTTATTATCCGCGACAAAGACAAAAAAGAATATTACAAGTCGTTTAACGATTATCGGGACAGCAAAAATACCAAGACAATGGAAAAAGTGATGACCCTTGTTCTTGCGGAGTCGCTTCATAAGAGAATCACTTATCTTAAGGGAGAAAAAATTATCACTTTATCCGAATATACCAAGAAACACGGCAAGTCCGCTCCGGCAATGACCAACGCCGCGCGCCGTCAGAACATTCCGGCCTTCAGGGAAAAAGGCGTTTGGAAAATCGGAGAAAATTTCAAATAAAAATCGTGGTAAAATAATGAGGATATGGCGAGAATAAAAGATTTGCCGAAAATTGAGCAGAAACATAAGGGGATTGGACATAGAAAACGATTGAGGGATAGATTTTTGCAAGGAGGGCTTGATGGATTTCTTAATTATGAAATAGTGGAATTACTTTTAACCTTAGGCACTCCACTAAGAGATTGCAAGCAGATGGCAAAAGAGGCGATTAAGAAGTTTGGCGGATTGCGCGGAGCGCTTGACGCTTCGTTTGACGAATTACGGCAGATTAAAGGCATCGGCCCGTCTAACGCATTTGGTCTAAAACTTTTTCAAGCAATTTCAGAACGATATGCAAAGGAAAAAATTCCAAAGAAAATTTCTTTAACCTCTCCGCAGGCAGTAGTAAATTATCTCAAAGAAAAATTAGGCAGGGAAAACAAAGAGCATTTCGTGGCCCTCTTATTAGGTTCTCGTAATGATTTACTTAGCGTCAAAGATATTTCAGTTGGGACATTAAACTCATCACTTGTGCACCCACGAGAAGTCTTTGCGTCAGCCGTAAAGAACCTTGCCGCGTACATTATTGTCGCCCACAATCACCCTTCTGGCGATCCGGAACCGTCACAAGACGATTTAATAATCACCAGACGCCTCACCGAGGCCGGCAAAATTTTAGGAATTGAAGTGATTGATCATATTATTGTCGGCAAAAACGGATTTTTAAGTTTTAAAGAGAAAGGTCTTATTTAATTAAATAAAAAATAGCTCCCGAAGGGGCCATTCTCAACCACGTTCCTATGCTGGTGTCCCAGCCACGCCACCATCCGGTGACAGTTCAGAATACAGGTTTTTGTAATTTAATTATAACATAGAGGTTGTAAGCTTATCAACTTCCCTGTGGATAACTTTAAAATAGCAAAACCTCCGCATTTTAAAGGGAAATCGTGGTAAGATGAAAATATGGACAAAAACACACAAGAATCAATAATAAATTATTTAGATAATAGTTCTAAGAAGGTCGCAAAGTTTATTTTGCGGGAGAAAAAAGCAGAATATGGAGCCAATATCAAAAAACATCGCGATATTAAAAGTATTTCCGGCGATGAAGAGCTTGTTAGAGGTTATCTCATAACTAAATTAGTCAACGAATTGGGATATAAAGAGGAAAATATTGAACTTGAAAAAGAGTACGAAATTGGAAGGCCAAAAGTAAATAAACCTAGAATAGATATAATTGTCAGGGACGATAAAGGAGGTGCCTTTTTATATATCGAACTCAAAAGTCCGCAAGATTATGAAAAAGACAAAGATGAGGTTATTGAAAAACAACTTTTTAATCTCGCCTCGCAAGAGCAAGGTCAGGGCAAAAATGTGAAATATCTTGTTCTTTATACCGTTGAAATTATAGGAAAAGAAATAAAAGATAAGTGTATTTTAATTGACTATGAGAAATTTAAATCTTTTAGCGCGTGGAAAGAAGCTAGGGAATTTGCCGATGAATTGCCGGAAAGATATGGGAAAGCCCAAAAAGAACCTTATATTAAAGGTGGTAAAAAGGATTTAGACACCAATTTTACTCACGAACAATTAGATGGTCTTCGAAAAAATCTCCACAATGTGCTTTGGGGTGGTGGCGGTACGGATGATAATGAGATTTTCGCATCTCTAACTAGGTTGATGTTGGCGAAAATTCAAGATGAAAGCGAGAAAGGACAAGGAGAAAAATATGATTTTCAAATTTTTTCATTCAAGGGCGGTGAAAGTTTTGAAAACAATGAGGATATATATAAAAGGATAAATGATTTATATAGAAGGGCATTAAAAAACATATTAAACATAACAAATAAAGATGAAATAAGCGAAAGTTTTGTAATAAACAGAAGCAAATTTTCCCTTTCGAAGTTGAAATATACAGTGTCAGAATTAGAAGGATACTCTTTTGTAAGCGGAAAAAATAGTTTTGACGGCAAAGATATTTTGGGAGATTTTTTTGAAGGAATCATTAGAGAAGGATTTAAACAAAATAAAGGACAATTTTTTACTCACATTAATATTGTGAAGTTTTTACTTTGGGGCCTACAGATTGATAAATTGACGATCAAAAGTATTAATACGGAGCAAAAGGTCCCTTATGTGATTGATCCAAGTGCTGGTAGTGGAACATTTTTGATTGAATATATGAAATTTGTGACAAATGTCGTGAAAAGAATTTGTCCTGAAAAATTAGACACTGCCAGAAACGTGCAGTCATTCATAAAGAATAATTTTTATCCCGATGATTATGAAAATAAATGGGCGGATAAATATATTTATGGAAGCGAGATAAATCCGGATCTTGGAACATCCGTCAAGGTGAATATGGTATTACACGGAGATGGTTCTGCGAATATTTTTGTCGGCAGTGAAAAAGGAGATGGTTTGGCAAAATTTAACAAATATATCAAAGCATCCGGCGAAAATACTTTGACAAATACCGTGGAAGATAATTCATACCAAAAACCCGTGAATAATTCTTTTGACGTGGTTATCACCAATCCGCCGTTTAGCGTTTCTTTGGACAAAGACACTATTGAAAATCTTAAAAGCATATTCCTTTTTGGCGGCAAGAAAAATTCAGAAAATCTATTTATTGAACGATGGTATCAACTGCTCAAGCCAAATGGGCGATTTGGCGTTGTTTTGCCGGAAAGCGTCTTTGATACGACAGAAAACAAATATATCCGTCTTTTCATTTACAAGTATTTTAAGATCAAAGCGGTGGTTTCGCTTCCGCAGCTTACTTTTGAGCCGTTTACTTCCACCAAAACGAGTTTGTTATTCGCGCAAAAGAAAACCAAAGCGGAAATTGCGGAATGGGATAAACTTTGGAGCAAATATTCCAATGAATGGAGTAATCTTAAAACCAGATGTGAAAATTTACTGGCCGTGTATCTTGACGGAAAAGACAGGAAAAAACTGCCTTCAATCAAAGATTTGAAAGAAGCGCAAGAAAAAGAAATTTTAGCAAGAATGTTAAAAAATTATTTGGAGACAGGCGATAAAAAACTTTCCGCAAAAGCATTGATTGAAAAATACGCGGACGAACTGAAAGAGCTTTGCAAATATGATAACGACATCAAAGATGTTTTTGGCTTTGTAAATTCGTGGTGGGTTTTTGGCGAAGTAGCAAAAGAATTAAATTATAAAATTTTTATGGCAGAGGTGGAAAATATCGGCTACAAAAGAACTAAACGAGGCGAAAAACCAATGCCGAACGAACTTTATCGCGTGAACGACAAAGGCGAGGTTTTAGTTGATGATGGCGTAATGAAAACAGCATTGGATTATATGAGAAAAATTGAGTGGGAGTAAAAAATTATGGACCAAGAACAGTTCGAAAAATTAATAAAAAATTTAGTTTCCCTTCCAAACGAAACGGAAACTGTTGAATTTAAGGAAAATAAATTTAATGAAGATGATATTGGAAAAAGAATATCAGCTCTTTCGAACTCGGCAAATTTGCATGATAAAAAGAACGCTTTTCTGATTTTTGGAATTCAAGACAATACACACAATATTGTCGGAACTAACTTTTCACCAAGCAATGAAAAAATCGGAAACGATCAATTAGAATTTTGGTTGTCTAGAAAAATAAATCCACGGGTTGATTTTAGAATCTATGAATTTAAATATGAGACCAAAAAAATTGTCATTTTTGAAATTCCACCAGCGATTAACCAACCGATAAAATTTAATAATATCGCGTATATTCGCGTTGGCTCTACTACCCCTAAACTAATTGACTATCCCGATAAAGAGCGGAAAATTTGGAATAATATTAATAGAAAAAGTTTTGAGAAGGGCATAGCTAAAGAGAATGTTAATGTGTCGGAAGTGTTAAATTTATTAGATTATGCAAAATATTTTTCTCTTACAAAACAAGAACTTCCAAGCGAAACCCATCAATTTATAGAAAAAATGATTCAACACGGTTTAGTAAAGAAGGTTTTTGACAATTGTTATGACATTACAAATCTTGGTGCCATATTATTTGCAAAAAATTTAAAAGATTTTCCAACCGTAAAAAGAAAATCTGTACGAGTTGTGCCTTATAAAGGCAATACGAGAGTAAATCGATTAAAAGAACAAGAGGGCTTGTCTGGATATGCAATATCTTTTGAGAATTTGCTTGATTATGTGAATGATAAGCTTCCCTATAACGAAGAAATATCTAAATCATTAAGGAAAGAAGTAAAAATGTATCCAGAGGTCGCCATTCGAGAATTTGTCGCCAACGCACTTATTCATCAAGATCTTTCAATATCTGGAGCCGGGCCAATGATAGAGATATTTGATAATAGAATTGAAATAACAAACACAGGAGAACCGCTTATTGATACTGATAGATTTATTGACCATCCACCTCGCTCTCGTAATGAAGATATGGCCTCGTTTATGAGACAAATTGGCGTTTGTGAAGAAGGAGGAACTGGTATTGATAGAGCACTGATTAGTATTGCTCTTTATCAACTGCCAGCTCCAAATTTTGAAAAATATGAAAATTTTACAAAGGTAACCCTATATGCCCATAAAAGCTTAAGGGATATGACATTAGACGATAAGGTGCGTGCGTGCTTTCAACACTGCATTTTGAAATATGTAGAAAATTCCAGAATGACAAATGCAACATTAAGAGAGCGACTTGGAATCGGAGAAAAGAATTACCCTGCTGCTTCGGCGATTATCAAGGCCACAATAGAAAAAAGGCTTATAAAAAAATCCGAAAAGCCAAAAGAATATGTTCCAATTTGGGCATAGAAAGCATGTAGCGGTTATTTGGAATTTTGTCTTTAAACCCCTACGAGGCTAGCATTTAAGGCCAAAAGTCATGTAGTGGTCATGTAGCGAATTAAGAATAACTATGTCGCTAAAACAATTTACAATTGATTTTCGGGAGTTAGGGAAAGAGAGGTCATTTAGATATGATGTCGACTTTTTGAATTTTCAAAATGAATTTTTAGCCGAGCGATTTTATTCCTTTAATGATTTATTTACATTTGCGTCAGAAAACAAAGTTAATGTTGAAAAACTGGACGATGATTTTTTTTATTCTGAAATAGGCAATGTTTCGAAAGAGGGCGATGTTGAGCCGGTAAAATTAAATTTCGATGAGAGAAAAGAGGAGGAAGAAAATTATTATAAGAAGATAGAAAAAGGCGATATTATAAAAGCGAAAGAAAATGAAATACTACTTTCAAAAGTTCGTCCAAATTTAAAAAAATATATTTATATAGATAAAGGCAATAAAGATTATTTCTATACTTCTGCTTTCGTTCATTTAGTCCCGAAGAAATTAAATAAGATTTTATATTATTCACTAAGAACAATTTTTTATGAGAATTTGATAGCTATTTCAAGGCAAGGAAAAGGATACCCAACACTAAAAGAAGGTGATTTTTTGAATTTAAAATTTGATAAAAAAATTATCGATAAACTTTTGACAAAGCAAGACCAAGTCGTCGTGCAAATTGAACCGATTGAGAAGAGAATCAAGGAGCTGAAAAGCCAAATTACTCCGGCACAAGAAATTATCAACAAAGTTTTCGCGAGAGAGTTTCAATTTGATGAAAATTTATACAATGAATTTGGCAAGGGGATGACGGCTGGAACACAAGCCGCTCAAAACCGAACTTTAAGAACTTTTGAAACTGATTTTAGTGAATTTTCAAGAAGCGACATCTTAAGATTTTCTACGAGATTTCATAATATCCCCACAAAAAAACTGATGGATTTTTTGGATAGTATTAAAACGGCGCAAGTAAAGGATATTATCACCGAGCCAAATCATCGAGGGGCAGGTCCAAAATACAATCCGGATGGTGAAATACCTGTTGTAAAAACCGGACACCTGAAAAACGGATATATTGAAATTTCGCAAGAGGAATTCGTTGAACAGGATTTTTATAACTCTTCGACAAGATCACGTATCAAAGAGGATGATGTTTTAATTGCTTCAACAGGTAAAGTATCGCTTGGCAAAATTGATTTAGCAGAAACAGATCAAGATTTAGTGGCCGATGGCCATATTTCAATAATAAGAATTGATAACAAGAAATATAATTTATTGTTTTTTGTTTACTTCTTCAGAAGTATTCTGGGATATTTTCAAATCGAAAGAGATTTTACGGGAGCAACAAACCAAATCGAACTCTATGCGAACGAAATTTCAAATTTCCAAATTCCCGATATTTCCTTAGAACACCAGCAAAAAATCGTTGATGAAATCAAAGCGGAATTGGATAAGCAAGAAGAAATGAACCAGAAAATTGACGCCGAAAGAGCCAAAATTGACGAAATAATTGAAAAAGCAATTATATGAACACTTTCAAACAATCAGCCATTGAAATATTAAAAAAGGCAGGAACGCCCTTGCATCACACCGAAATCACTAGGTTAGCTTTGGAATCCGGCATTTTGGAAACCGAAGGGGCAACGCCGGAAGCGACGATGAATGCGCAAATCACGGTTGATATTAAAAACAAAGGCAAAGGCTCGGATTTTATCAAAACCGCGCCCGGAACTTTTGCGCTCAATCCAAACAAAAAAGAAATCAAAGAAACGCCAAAGATTATTGAAGCGGAAAAAGAGGAGGAAGAAAAAATTGTTATCGCTGGAGGATTTACCGGCAAAGGTGGCGAGCATTTGGTTTGTAGCGAATTACTTTTTCGTGGTTTCAATGCCAGCATAATGAGCGTAGATGTTGGAATGGACATTGTGGCGGTCAAAGATAATCAATTGTTTGGTATTCAGGTCAAAACTTCAAATCTTAATAGTTTTGACACTTATGTTTTTGATATTCGCAAAGTATCATTTGAACGCCACAGCAACGGTAATATCTATTATATTTTTGTCTTGCATGGTAAGAAGAAAAATAATTTTTTGATTTTGCCATTTCATGAAGTTGAAAAGAAAGTCCACGAAAAAGCAATTCTGGAAGTTGGCCACGGTAAACGCTATCGTGTAAATATCAAATTTAGAGACGACAGGGTGTATCTCGGAAATATGGATCATGAAATGGGTTATTTCCTCGATAATTGGAATCTGATTAAATAATTTAGGCGGCGTGCCAACTTTGTTGGCCAACAAAAAATTAGGATAATAAATTTATATGAAAAAAACCTCTAGAATTGGTCATAAAATTTTTACCTGTATTGCCGGCGAACATTTTGTCGCGGCTGAGATTTCCAAGTATGGTGCAATCGCCACTATTACCCTGAAGAACGTGCCTAATATAGATATTTTGGCATCAAGCGTAGACGGTAAACGAATGGCTAATATTCAAGTTAAAACTGGTAGACTTAGAACAGGTGGTTTCATTGTTGGACGCGATTCAATGAAAATACTCGGCAAAAATTTCTTTTACGTATTTGTCTTATTAAAAGATGTGGTTGAGCCCGAATATTGGATTATGCCCCAATCCGTCGTTGCAAAAACCGCCGGCTCAGATTACAAAACGTGGATTGAGGGAAGACCCGCCAAAAGCAGAAATGCCCCGATAACGTTTAAATGGAAATACCTCAACTCCAAAAGCTTTCAAAAGTATCATAATAATTGGAAGATTTTAGGATTATGGTAATGTGGCCAATAAAAAAATTATGAAAATAAATTTATGGGAAATAAAATTGAGTTAGAGGCGAAAATTGAAGATTTCAAAAAGAATCAAAAATATAAAAGAGATGTAGAAGATGGGTGGAAAAAACACGCTGAATTTTTAAGTCGCTACCCGTTTCGGAAAAATCCGGAACAAATTGATAATTTATCTCCGCAAGACATATACAATCCCGGTGGGGAATACTTTTTTGATTGGATCGAACATAAATTAAAAGTTTTAGGCCATCTTTATATTGGTAGCGCAAAGGTATGGGAGAACGCGAGAGATAACGCAGAAATATTAAAAGAATTATTGAAAGTGGTAGTTAATAATTCTTTGTCAATATCAGAAAAGATAGATAGCCACTGGGAAGATATTAAAGGTTTTAGGGGGGATAGGCACATCGCCAAAAAAATCCTTTTTTGCTATTACCCGGAAAAAGTCATTTGTGCCTACAAAACAGAGGATTTAGAAGAACTGGCTGAAGCGCTTAATTTAGATTACCGGAAAAAGTCGTATGAAAAATATAAAGAAGATTACAACTTTTTATCTGTAGGTCAAAAATGGGAACTATTTAATGATTTGCTCCTTGCTTTCAAAAATCAACATCCTCAACTAAAGAATTTTGATAATGGACTATTTGTTGGATTTTTATACACGAGTTTTCCTGTTTCTAGAATCACTAATAAGCAGACTAATAAGGCGGGGTCGGGGAGAAAATTCAAGCCATTTTCACCCTTTGGCTTGGTGTCCGAACCAAAATATGAGCAGGAAGTGGTTTTTTTGTTTTCTAAATTTCATATTAAGTTAGGTTTTCCTTTGATAACTAAAATAGCCCCAGCATTTCCGGATGCAGAAGCCCTAGATGAAAAAGGGAAGTATAAAAAAATTGAATTTGAAGTTATGTCTGGCGATTTTATAAGTCACGGACACAATCCGAAAGAATGTGACTATATTATTTGTTGGGAAGATAATTTAACTGAAGAACAAAAAAAGCGAAAAGAACTGCCGCAAGTTATCTCATTAAAAGAAGAATTAGAAAAATAAATTTATGCCCCGGCCAATAAAAAAATTAGGGGAATATAAAACCAAAAAGTCGAAAAATTAATTGAGAATTTAAATAATCAAAATTTCCATTCTCTAATTCGCGCGAATTAGAGAATGGCTTATAATAAGCCAAAACAAAGTCGAAGAAATGATTAAGAAATAAAAATTATGGCAATAGATTTTAAAAACCCTATTTGGATTGCAGGACAAATTGATAATAAAGATTTCTATATCAATTTTACAAAGCGTTTTTCTGAATTAATGTCTCAGACTAAGGAAGGAGATCAAATTACAGTTTTTATTAATTCGGGTGGAGGAGAAACTCATACCGCTTTAGGTATTTTTGATTTACTGAGTGGTTGTAAGCGTAACGTGATTGGTGTCGTTTCGGGGATTGCTTATTCTGGAGCATCGTTAGTTCTGCAGGCATGTAAAAAGAGAATAATAACCCAAAACAGCACTTTAATGCTTCATAAAAGCGCTATTCAGATTGGTGGTTCTGTAGATAATGCGCAGGAGGCCCTGAATACATTTAAAAATTTAGACCACAAATATTATGAAATTTATGCGAATAGAAGCGGAGAAAAAGTGGAAAAAATTGCAGATATGGCTCATGGAGATAAATACTTTAATGCCAAAGAGGCGCTAGATGCCGGTTTAATTGATGAAATAATTTGATGTTGCGTGCCTGCTCGGCTAACAAAAATCAGATAAAATAAACCCATGAATCCCGTTAGAGAAAACCAAATGTGGTATACATATATCATACAGAGTGATAAGAGTAAGCGTTGGTATACTGGTTGTACTGCTGATTTGCGGAAGCGCTTTAAAGAACACAATGAAGGTTTAGTATTTTCCACAAAAGGTCGTGGTCCTTTTGTCTTAGTTTACTATGAAGCATGTCTTAATAAAGACGATGCTTTTGCTCGAGAAAGGTATCTAAAATCAGGTATGGGCAAAAGATATTTAAGGAATCGTTTAAAGCGCTTCCTTTCTCTAACGGGATGGACTACATAATTTTAATCATCGCAGGTATAGCAGGAGTTGGTTTGGGGGCTTATTTGGGCAGGAGGGTGGGGGGAGAGCAAGCGTTTTACAGCGCGTAATCGTTGGTTGTCAATCACTTGACAATCTAATGTTGGTTGGTTTACAATTGATGTATATATGCTGGATAAACAAAAAATACTTGAAAAAGGGGCCCAAGAGGGCCGGATAACTACTCGCGACATTGCCGAAGAATTTGGAGTTTCCAGACAATACGCTAATGGTTTAATCAGAGAGTTGGTAAAAGAAGGCAAGTTGCTTAAGATTGGCTCAACCAGAAGCGCTTTTTACATTTCTTCGGAATTTGCGAGAAAGCATCCGAGCGCGATGCCAACTCGTTACCGCAGGAAGCTCATAAATAAAGCGTTGAAAGAACACGCAGTGTTGGATGATATAGAAAAAACTTTTTCGCCTCTTAGCAAACTTTCAGAAAACGTAAAAAGCATTTTTGATTACGCGTTTTCGGAAATGCTTAACAACGCGATAGAGCACTCGCAGTCAAATAATATTTTCGTGGAAGTCGCTTTGGAAAATAATGACCTCTCGTTTATCGTTGAGGATTTTGGCATCGGAGTTTTTCGCAGTATTATGCAAAAGAGAAAACTCAAATCAGAGCTTGAAGCCATTCAGGACCTCTTGAAAGGGAAAACAACCACTATGCCGAAATCTCATTCCGGTGAAGGAATTTTTTTCACTTCAAAAGTCAGCGATTTTTTTCTCCTTGATAGTTTCGGGCACCAATTTATTGAGGATAATAAAATTCCCGATATTTTCGTCAAAACAATTAAGCAAATTAAAAAGGGAACGCGTGTTGTTTTTAGAATCGCGACAAAATCCGAGCGGCATTTGAATGATGTATTCAAAAAATATACCAACCTCGCCGCCGATAGCGATTATGGGTTTGATAAGACGGAAATCCGCGTTCGTTTGTACACCGTAGGCGGAGTGCACATCTCCAGGTCGCAAGCTCGCCGAGTACTTTCGGGGCTTGAGAAATTCAAGATTATTGTGTTGGATTTTGACCGGGTGCCGGTTATCGGACAGGCCTTTGCCGATGAGATATACCGCGTTTTCAAAAATAAGCATCCCGATATTGAAATTCAGGAAACAAATATGAATGAAGGAGTGAAGTTTATGATTGAGCGCGCAAAAACCGAAGCTAAAAAATTCACTAATGGGAATAGGGGTAACTAACTCGCCACAGGTTAGACAAACCCTCCTTCGCATAAAGCTACGGAAGGGCGCAATAAATTTATGAACTACATAATTTTGATCATCGCAGGCATAGCGGGTTTAATAACCGGAACTTATTTGGCGAGGAGGCGAAGAGCGGGAAAAGAAGAGGGGCGAGCACAGAAGAAACCCTTCAACTCCGTTCAGGGCAGGCAAAAAAATTAGGAGCACAAATTTATATGGTCTAATTCGCGCGAATAGGGGGAATAGTTTATATAATATTGGTTTTCGGTTAAAATTAAGAAAATATGAAACAAAAAGAAAATAATTACGCTTTTATAGATAGTAATAATTTAAATTTAGGAATCGAAGCTTTGGGATGGAAACTTGATTGGAGAAAATTCAGGGTCTATTTAAAAGAAAAATATAATGTTTCTACGGCATATCTATTTATTGGATATATTCCCACAAACCAAGATTTATATTCTTCGCTTCAAAAAGCCGGTTATGTATTGATTTTAAAACCAACTATTCCGGATAAAGACGGCAACACTAAAGGCAATATAGACGCCGACTTGGTATTGCAGGCGATGATAGATTACGATAATTACGATAAAGCGGTGATTGTCTCAAGCGATGGCGATTTTTATTCTTTAGTAAAATATCTTTATGAAAATAACAAACTTCAAATTGCGATGAGTTCTTATAACAAAACTTGTTCCAGTTTGCTTAAAAAATCAGCCAAAGGGAAAATCGTATTTATGGATAATTTGCGGGGGAAGCTGGAATATAAGAGCATAAAATGAAAAAACACCGCCAAAGGACGAAACCTTAAGAGGTGCTTTTTCCTATAAATTCTGATTTTAGTATATGCCGGCTGGTCGACGATGTCAAGAATGGGAATGTGGATAACCAAAAAGTCAAAAAATAGAATAAATAAAACATTCTCACATTCTCAAGAATGTCGGAATGAAATAAACCCATGAACTATATAATTTTAATCATCGCAGGCATAGCAGGGGTAATACTGGGAACTTATTTGGCGAGGAGACGAAGAGCGGGGGGAAAAAGCGGGGAATCGCTTACTCCATTAGAGAGAAAACCTCTACCGGGGCTAGTTGAAAAGCAGGCGCAAGAGAAAGCGGAAAACAAGCGAAAGATTACGGAGTTTTTCGGCGCGGCCCCAAATAATAGAGTGGTAAATGATGATATAGAAAACTTACTCGGTGTTTCCGACGCCACCGCCACGCGCTACTTGGACGAGTTGGAAAAGGAAGGTTTTATCCGCCAAATCGGCAAAACCGGCCGGCATGTCTATTACGAAAAGGTAAAGTAAATTTCAACGGCTCAACAGTAATTGTCGTTGATCCGTTGAGATGGACTAATTCGCGCGAATAAGAGAATAAATTTATGAAAATCAACAACTTTTCTAAGCTTGTTATCGCAATAGTCGTATCAGAGATTGCCGGCATTATTGGTTCAATTTTCACCGTCTCGGCAATTTCAACTTGGTACGCGACTTTGGCTAAACCGGCTTTTAGTCCGCCAAATTGGATTTTTGGTCCGGTTTGGACAACGCTTTATTTTTTGATGGGTATTGCCGCGTTTCTGGTCTGGCGCAGGGGGCTTGAGCGGAGGGAAGTTAGAATTGCTTTGGGAGTATTTATGATTCAACTCACGCTTAACGTGTTTTGGTCAATTATCTTTTTTGGTTTAAGAAACCCCGGCGCGGCGTTTTTGGAAATTATTATCCTTTGGCTGGCTATATTTGCCACAATTTTGTTTTTCTATAAGATTTCTCGGCCGGCGGCTTGGCTTTTGTTCCCATATATTCTTTGGGTTAGTTTCGCCGGCTACCTTAATTATTCTGTTTGGCAGTTTCAAAATAAAATCCCGAAGCAGGTAGCGTGCACTCAAGAAGCCAAACTTTGTCCGGACGGTTCCTCTGTCGGCCGAACCGGTCCTAATTGTGAATTTACTTCTTGCCCGGGAGATACTCCGGAATGGCTGGCAATCAAGCAGGCGATTTACAATTGCGAGGTTGAAAGCACGGGGCAAACTCATAGTTTGGAAGTTTCGGCTAAATTAAAAAACGGCGGAACATTAAAGGCAACCGAACCGTCTATTGATGATATTATTATTGCCGCGGAAGAGGTACAGGAAAAATGCGGAAAAATAAGGATGGCAACGGAATAAAATATTTTTCCTTATTAAATAAAAATTAATTGAGAATTTAAATAATCAAAATTTCCATTCTCTAATTCGCGCGAATTAGAGAATGGATCAAAATTTGGTATAATATAAATAATATCAAATAATATCATTTATATATGTGCAAATTGGAGAAAATCTTGAAAGTTTTAGCTAACCGGCGGCGTCTGGCGATATTGAAGTACTTAAAAGAAAACAAAGAGGCGCCGGTGGCAGAAATTGCTCAGGAAATTGATTTGTCATTTAAAGCTACCTCGAAACATCTTGGTATTTTGTTGGCAGTAGATATTCTTGAAAAAGAACAACGAAGTTTGCAAATGTTTTATCGTTTATCCGGCGATCAAGATTCGGCAGTAAAATACATTGTTTCTCTTCTCTAATTCGCGCGAATAAGGGAATAAGAATACCTAGCCGGCCAACAAAAAAATTAGGTCGAAAAATAAATAATTTTGATTCTATGTCTTTATTTGAAAGAAAACAACAACTTAGCCAAGGGGAAGCGAAAGAAAAACCTGAGAAAATACCGTTTCCGAAAGAAGAGAAGAAAGATACTTCCGGTTTTGCCGGAAAACCATTCTTGAGAAGAGAAGAATTCAAGGGCTGGTTAAGAAGGCCGGAGGCCTATAAAGCCAGCGGTTTGCCGGAAATAGAAAGGGTTAAATTAGAAAAGGAATTATTTGGACCGAAGTATGGTTTTTTTATTGAAAAAGGAGAGCCGGAAAAAGCGTTGAAAAAGATGAAGATGGAAAAATTTAAAGCCCCAACCGGAGCGGAAAAAGCCAAGATAGAAAAAAGAATCAGATTGATAGAAAGATTTTTAGGCAAATAGATGTTTGGGAGAAAAGATAGTAGAATAATAACTATGACATTCGAGGAATATCAAAAAAAATCAAGAGAAACGGCGATTTATCCCGACAAGGATAAAAATTTCATTTATCCGACTTTAGGATTGGTGGGCGAAGCAGGAGAAATCGCGGAGAAAATCAAAAAAGTCCTGCGGGACAAAAATGGCGTTATTGACGAGGAAACCAGAAAGGAAATTTCCAAAGAATTGGGAGATGTTTTATGGTATTTTTCCCAGCTGGCCACGGAGTTGAATCTTTCTTTGGAAGAAATCGCTTCCTTAAACATTGAAAAACTCCAATCTCGCAAAGACCGCGGCGCTCTCCACGGCAGTGGCGACAATAGATAATAAAATTTTTGGGCTATATCAAAAACTTCGGAAAAAATACGGCCACCCAAAAGGCCAGTGGGTTTTGTGGTGCAAAAGGCCGAAAACAAACAAGGAAAGAGAAGAGGTTATTATCGGAGCGATTTTAACCCAGCGGGCCAACTGGAGAAACGCGGAATTAGCCATGGCTAATTTAAAAAAGGCAAAGATAAGTTCTTTAAAAAATATTTATCAGCTGGGGTTAAAAAACAAAAATAAATTAGCCCTGCTTATAAGGCCATCGGGTTTTTACCGGCAGAAAGCCGGTTATCTTTTCGGTTTGGCGAAGTTTATTCTGAAAAAACACGGCGGTTTGAAAGCGCTGAAAAAAGCAGATTTAAATAAATTAAGGGAAGAATTGTTAAAATTAAAGGGCATCGGCCCGGAAACCTGCGACAGCATTCTGCTTTACGGCTTGGATAAGCCGGTTTTTGTCATTGACGAATATACCAGGCGGTTTGCCAAGAAAAACCGGCTGACGGCCAATTACGACTATTATTTTCTCCAGAAATTATTTGAGAAAGATCTCAGAAAGGATTTCCGTTTATATCAGGATTTTCACGCTTTAATCGTGATTGACGGCAAGAATAACAAATAAATTTAAATATGGTAAAATAAACCCATGGAACAATTTATCATTCAACATCAATGGATCGGCTGGCTGATTATCTTATGGACTCTGCCGTGGAAAGGAATCGCTCTTTGGAAATCGGCTCGGGATAGTCAGAGATGGTGGTTTGTCGCTGTTCTGCTTGTCAATACTTTTGCAATTTTGGAAATTCTTTATATTTTTGTTTTTTCCAAAAAGAAAGGGAATAAAGTTTCATAGAAATGTTTTATTTTATAATCTGGTTTTTGGCTTCAATGGGGTCGGCTTATTTCCTTTTTAAAAGAGTCGGAATTTTTACGAAAGGGCTCGGAGTTGTGATTATGCTTTCAGTCGCCCTTATCGCCACAATTTTTCATAATTTACTTTCTTCTTGGTTGGAATTTGAAGATCCGATATTTTTTATTATCGCCCTTTGGGCTTTCGGGACGGGGATTTTTCTTCTTTCTGTTTGGTTGGCAAAATTATTAAGCGACAAGTTTTTTTCAAACAAAGGCCGGGAAAATTAATTTTAAAAATATGGCGGACATAAATCATTTTTCAGCCGAAGAGGCGAAAAAAATCGGCGAGGCGCTGGGCATTGATTGGTCGGAATTTGACGTGGAGCAGTTCCAGATGGGGATGGATGTGGAGCTGGAGCACGGCACCCGTAGCCCGAAAACCAATGTTACCGATGACGAACCGATGATGACCGGAAAAATCGCTTTGGCGCATCTGAATGAATTCGCGGATTATTACACGAGATTGGCGGCGATGGAGAAAGAGGCCGATGGATATTGGAAGAAATAATTTTTTATGTATAAGAAAGTTTTTATTTCGGTAATTTTAATTTTTTTGGCGATTGCCGCCGCGATGGTTTTGGTTAAAACTTTAAGCAACGAAGACGATTGGATTTGCAGTAATGGCCAATGGATAAAACACGGCAATCCCTCGGCACCGGCCCCAACCCGGGCTTGCGGCGAAGCAAAACAGGCAATAAGCCCGAAGGAAACTTCTAAGGTCAAAATTTATTTTAATAACAGTAATCTGGATCCCGAGGCCTCCTGTAATAAAGTTTTTGCGGTTGAAAGATATATCTCAAAAACCCCGGCGGTTGGCCAGGCGGCTTTGGAAGAATTATTAAA
>JAUYAV010000023.1 GCA_030693325.1 bacterium | reverse complement strand
GTTTACTAAATCTTTTTTAGTGATAAAGGCCTCGCACCCTGGGCAATAAAGTCCTTCATATTTTTTCAGATAAACATCTTTATTTTCTTTGAATTTCAGCCAGGCCTTTTTGACTGCCGGCCAATGCCTTTTTTGGTCAGTAGTTCTGATAGAATCGTCGGTTGACAAATTCAATACTTCTTTCAAGGCCTTGTATTTACCGGAGATTTCGTCAGTAAATTCTTCCGGGGTTTTCCCCGCTTCTTTCGCGGCTTTCGCCACTTTTACGCCGTGCTCATCTGTCCCTGTTAAAAAGAAAACATCATTTTTCAAAAGACGATGATAACGGGCGATGACATCGGCTTGAATCGCCTCCAAAGCGAACCCCAAATGAGGCGCGGAATTAACATAAGGCAAAGCCGTGGAAATATAAAAAGTTTTTTTCATCTTCTAAGTCTGCTTTTTCTTTCTCACGCTTTGCTCAAATATTTCCTGGAAAAAAATAGCCGCCGGGATAGCCAAAAGAAACCCGATTAAACCGGCGATTTGCGTCCCGATTAATACGGCTAATAAAACTACTAAAGGAGGCAAATCAGCCATTTTTTTCATGATTAAAGGAGCAAGCAGCATGCCTTCCAGGTGTTGAATTATGAAGAAAAACAAAACGGCCCAGATCGCGAGTAGCCACGAATTTGTCAAAGCCGCCAGAAAAACGATTAATCCGGCAAAAATAGGCCCGACTAAAGGAATAATGTCTAAAACCGCTGTCAATAAAGCCAAAGTGCCGCTGTATTTTACTCCCAATAAATACAAGCCCAACCAAGTAAGCAAGCCGATTATAATTGACAAAATTATTCTCCCCTGGAACCACCGACCGATTCTGGCGGTAGATTTATTAAGAATGGATATTATCCGGTCTTCGTAACTTTCCGGGAGGATGCTCCGGAAAAAATTTTCTATTCCTTTTTCTTCAACAGTCAGATAAAAAGCTAAGACCAAACAAGTGATGGCCATGAATATGCCGCCAAAAATTGAAAAAATTAAATTAAAGATGGTAGAGACGCCATTAGCCAAAACATCAAAAGCCGCTTTAAGATTAATGATGAATTGCTGGATTAATTCCCCTAAAATATTAGAACTGCCGATTTTGGAAATCGTTTCATTGAAATTAGTAATGAAATTACCGAACTGATAAATAACAAGAGGAACGACCAACCAAAGAAATAATCCTAAAATAACTAAAACTGAAAGAAAAACAAAAGACGTCCCCAGAAAACGGGCGACTTTCTTTTCGGAAAGATAATCAACAAAGGGCCGGCAAATCGCGGAAATGACGATAGCTAAAGCCAAAAGAATCACAATTTCCCTGATAAAGTATAGGATAATCAAGGCCAAAACGAACGCCAAAATCCGCCAAAGACTGGCCCATGTAATTTCAAAATATCGCTGTTCCATTAATTAAATTCTACTTCAAAGACAGAATCTTTTCAAACCGAGCCGGCTCTTCGAAAGGACCGATAAGCGCCAGATTGAGTTTTGAGTCCTGGAAAATATCCTTGGCAATTTCTCTGATTTCCCCGCTTTTGACTTCCTGAATTTTTTTAATCAGCTCCTGCGGAGTGATAATTTTTCTGGCGATAATTTCCTCAATGCCGTAAAAACCGGCTAACTGGTCGGAGGTTTCAAGCCCCATAATTAAATGGCCGATTAAATGATTTTTGGCCCGTTCAAGTTCTTTTTCGCCTATGGGTTCGGTGGCTAATTTTTTAAATTCTTCAAGTATTGCTTCAATAACCTCGTTAATTTTGGCGTGGTCAACGCCGGCTGAAGCCGCTAAATAACCGTGGTCGGTATAAAGACCGGCGCCAGCATTGACATAATAAGCCGCCCCCATTTCTCCCCTGATTTTCTGAAACAGCCGCGAGCTCAAACCGCCGCCTAAAATATCAGCCAAAACTTCTAAAGCATATTTACGTTCGTCAAAAAGATCAAAAGCCCGAACCCCTAAAACCAAATGGGTCTGGTCGGTTTTTTTTGTTTTTAATAAAATTCTCGGCTTGTCCTGTTGCTCAATGGTTTTTATTTTCGGGGTTTTTTTGCCTGTTTTTATATCGGCAAAAACAGTTTTAATTTTTTCAACCGCTTCTTCCTCGTCAAATCGCCCCGCCACCACGACCAAAGATGCCTGGCCTAAATAATGTTCATTACGGTATTTAATAAAGTCATCACGGGTTAATTTTTTAATCACTTCCTTTTTGCCGCCGATATCCCAGCCGGCCGGCTGGTCGCCGTAAAGCAGATTCGTAAACGATTCTTGCACCCGCCTCATTGGCAAATCCTCATACATATTTAATTCTTCAATAATAACTCCCCTTTCTTTTTCAATTTCTTTAAGGTCAAAAATCTGGTTAAGATACATGTCGGAAATTACATCTAAAATGGCCTCAAAATGATCGGGTCGGGCTTTGGCGAAATAACCGGTGAATTCCATATCGGTAAAAGCGTTATAAACCGCGCCGAGGCCGTCTAATTCAGAACTGATTTCAATGCTGGTCGGCCGTTTTTTGGTGCCCTTAAAACACATATGCTCCAAAAAATGAGAGAGGCCGTTTATTTCTTTAGTTTCATATTTGGAGCCGGCTTCAACCAAAATTAAAACCGTTGTTGCCAAACTTTGGGCTTGCGGCGCCAAAATTATCCGCAATCCGTTATCTAAAACTAT
Source organism: bacterium (assembly GCA_030693325.1). Lineage (NCBI taxonomy): Bacteria > bacterium. The sequence continues at coordinate 4,080 of JAUYAV010000023.1, read as the reverse complement.
TTTTTTGAAATCTTGAGTCATTTGAGTTGATTATAACTTAAATCCTGATTTTCTGCCTGCTCTGAGATTGTCGAAATATTGGCTAATTTTTAACATTCCGACATTCTCCAGAATATTAGAATGTTTTTGCCAACTATATTTTATTCTTGAATCTTATCAAAAATAGTTACGTCTCCTTTTTCGTATTCTCCCATCTCGCAACCATCATAGTAAAAGTGGTCTCCATCTTGGTAAAAATACAAAGATAACTTATTATCCAAAACAACAATAAACCCTCTACCGCTCCGGCTAGTCAAAGGATGAATATCCACTCTGCTATTTTCTCCAAAAAGTTTCATTGCGTAATCAATTTTTTGAGGTTCAATTCCTTGTTTCTTAGCTGCGTGGAACAGAAAAGTTTTAGGAGCAAAACGCATTAATATTTTAGTAAACCAATTTATTTTAAGCATAAAATTGTTCCTCAATTATTTTTTTGATCTTTTCCTAATTTGCTCTACTTTGGGGCTCTATTTTTCAGCTTTTTAGACCAATAGTTCACTATAAAAGTTATTAACAGATTAGTTATTGACATAGCTTGCTGCCAACGGTATCATATAAATGATCGAAAGATCATTAATTCGTAGCTTAGGGGTTCCGCAAGGAATCCCTTTGGCGTTTTACAAGACGCCTATCTTGCTTTTTATATTTTGCGGAATTTCTCTCGGCCAACAAATAAATTCTTTAATTTGTCCCTCTGATTTTGCATCGCCATCAAGAGTACCCGTATAAATTTTTACCGATTGAATTGCGCTAAAAGAATCAAAAAAACTGTTTCATTCTTCTGATATTAAAATGCCATCCTAATTTTTCTTGCCAATGAATAACATTTTGCCAATCAATATAAATATTCGCGGATTTGCCAAAAATATTTTCTAACTCCGATATAACCCTAGGGAAAAGTTCTGCTAATTTTTTGATTCTTTCTATTTTTGGATTAAACATCATTTTGTCATACAACTTATTTTTTAAGTTCTTTTTCCAAGATTTCTTTCAGGTTCTCAATTTTGACTCTTTCCTGTTTCATTGTGTCGCGGTCGCGGACAGTGACATCTCCTTTCTCTAAACTGTCAAAATCAACTGTAATACAAAACGGCGTGCCGATTTCGTCCTGCGAAAAATAGCGCTTGCCGATATTGCCACGGCCGTCAAAAGCGACCATAAAATCTTTTCTCAAATCATCATAAATTTTCCGGGCCAGTTTCACCAATTCCGGCTTGTTCGCCAAAAGCGGGAAAACCGCGGCTTTATAAGGCGCCAGTTTGAAAGGAAGCTTGAGAACGACCCGCTTTCCTTCTTTAAAATAAGATTCCAATAAAACTAGTAACACTGAACGATCTACCCCCCAAGTCGGCTCAATTACGTGCGGCCAAAATTCTTCGCCGCTGTCCGGGTCTTTGTATTTTAGGTTTTTCCCGGAAAACTTTTCGTGATTTTTCAGGTCAAAATCCGTCCGGTAAGCTAAGCCGTAAAGTTCTTTCTGGCCGAAAGGAAATTCGTATTCAAAATCAATGGTTTTTTTGGAATAGTGCGCCCGCTCGCCTTCGGGGATTTCCACCTCGTGGATTTTTTTAATATCCGCTCCCAGTTCCTTAATCCAATCAATCATCTCCTTGCGCCAATATTCAAAATATTTTTCCCAGTCCGCTTCTCTGATAAAATACTCAATTTCCATCTGTTCAAATTCGCGGGTGCGGAAAATAAAATTGCCGGGCGTGATTTCATTTCTAAACGCTTTGCCGATTTGAGCGATGCCGAAAGGAATTTGTCTGCGGGTAGTGTCTAAAACATTTTCAAAATCAACAAACATTCCCTGAGCGGTTTCCGGACGGAAATAAGCCACGTTTGAAGTTTCTTCGGCCGGACCGATGAATGTTTTAAACATTAAATTGAATTGTTTGGGCGCCACTAACTCTTTATTGCCGCAATTCGGACATTTTTCGGATTCATCGGCGCGAAAACGGGTATGGCATTTTTTACACTCAACCAAAGCATCGGTAAAATTTTTCAAATGTCCGCTCACCTCCCAAACTTTCGGATTCATAATCAAAGCCGCATCAATGCCGACCATGTCATCCCGGCTTTGGACGAATTTTTTCCACCAAAGCTGTTTGATGTTGTTTTTTAGTTCAACTCCTAAAGGTCCGTAATCCCAGCTATTAGCCAAACCGCCGTAAATTTCCGAACCGGGAAAAATAAAACCCCGGCGTTTGCAAAGTGAAATAATTTTATCCAAAAGATTTTCCATAATTAATTTAAATTATTGGCTGACCGTTCCTTTTATCTGACTGACCGTCAAATCATCAGGCAAGGCCGTGGTGATTGCCGCCGCCTGACTCTGGAGCGTCTTTCCGGTAAAATCATCGGAAGCGGTAATGCTGGTTTCTTGTATTAACGGCTGATAATTTTGAACTTGGTTGATATTAGGAACGGCTTCTATTTGAAAAATCGCTTCTAGGGGCTGGCTAATGACGCCTTTAGTGGCGGAAATTTTGTTAATTGTCCAAACTACTTCTTGCGTGCGGTCGTTATAAGTCGGCAAGGAATCGGTGTTGCCTTTGACCTGGCCGGTAAACCTGACCCCGGATTCCAAAAAAGCGCGGACTTCAACTTTGCTGACATCAGTGGCGTAATTGGTGATTAACCAATGAATAGTGTATCGGGTCGCTTGATTCACTTTGGGCGGCCAGGGACCGCTATTTAACAAACCCGAGGCGGCGTCCCGGAAATAGGCCTTGGCTTGAATTCCAATCGCGCCGGCGACTTTGGTTTCTAAATTAGCCAAGCCGGTAGTTTGAGCCACGGCCAAATCAGGAGAAACGGTTGGCGAATCAATTTCGGCTTCCACTTTTAAAGAATAATTTTTGTCGCTCAATCGTCTGATTGGAAACTGATTTTTGACGTTAATCTGAAAACTTACCGAGCCGCTATCGCCTACCGGCAGAACCTTAAGCCCGGTCAGATTGCTGGCATTCCAGGTTAAAGTGTTGGTGATGGAATTAAAATTGGCATTGGTTTTTAAAGTGCTGAAATTAAACAAATCCCCGACCAATTTCGCTTTTATAACCGCATCGGCCAAGCCGACGCCGCTGTTATTTTGATAAGAAAGAGTGTAATTCAATTGATCGCCGAGCTGGCTGATATAATTTTCCTGATTATTCAAAGAAAAAATTAATTCCAAAGGCGAAGACAGAATCGTCAAACTGGCGGATTTTTCATTAATCACATATTGATGGCCGAAAATATTCTGGCTGAGTTTGACGTCAAAATTAAAGAAGGAATTCGCCGGGCCGATCAACTGTCCGCTGATAACGATACTGCCTTTTGAATTCGGAGCTAGATCTTTTAATTTCCAAATATTATTGTTTCCGTCGGGCTTGATATCGGCGGACACAAAAGAGAAACTGGCTGGATAATCAACCTGGATTTCCAAGCCCGAAAAATTTTCCTGCGAAATATTCTGATAATCAATATTTATATCAAACTTGCCGCCGCTTAAAATCTGGATTGGTGGCGTCAAATTCAGAGAAACACCGGGTTCTTTTACCGCCAAATCAAAATCCCGGTGCTGTTCAAAACGCGCCTGGCCGATGCCCGAAGTGCCGTAAGAAATTGAGGCCGTCAACCGCTTTAAGGTGTTGCTGTCTTTAACCACCAGTAATTGGAACGATTGCGACGATAAACTGCCAATGCCGATATCGCCAAGGTCTTTGGATATAATCCTTTGCTCCTCGGCCGCGCCCAAAATCACCACCCCGTCGGGCAAATTAAGATTCAGTTTGGCGTTATTTAAAACACTTCGGGATTGATTGCTGAAATTGACGGTCAAATTAAAAGGAACGCCGATATTCACTTCGGTTTGGGCTTCAATGTTCAAAGACAAGCCGCGGCTTTGAAAATACTGATAAATAAAAAAACCGCTGCCGATTAAAATAAGAATTAAAACAATAACCGCCAGCCAAAAAAGCCGTCGTGTCCATTGAGCAAAAAGCGGATTGGAACTCATAATTCTAATAATAATCTATTTTGAGGAATTTTTAAACC
>JAUYAV010000022.1 GCA_030693325.1 bacterium | reverse complement strand
TTAATAGGGAAATTAAAAAGTTTCGCTAAATTGTATTGGGTTTTACGGAACATTGTATTCTCAAATAATTATAGCACTTTGCTTGCGTGAAGAACTAATAGCATAACCTCTATTTCTATTTGGGTCAAATAAGCTTATCCGAACCCTAGGAAACCTTGATAAATGCTGACATCGTTATAGCTCCCCAAATCTCGGATCTAACCTGTTTTCGTCCAAAAGGATTAATTTATATCAAGATAGAAAAAATTGAACTAAAGGACGATTTTGTGGACCTAGCGAGAATCGAACTCGCGCCTCAGCAATGCGAATGCCGCGTAATGCCACTTTACTATAGGCCCATTTTCACTAAGTTTAACAAATAAATAATAAAAAAACAGCCCTGATTTTATTAATATAGGCTGTTTAATATCAACTTCCCTAAGTCCAATCGATTGGACCTAGGGAAGAACTTATTGCGGTAAAAAGGGCTTAAATTAAATTTATGAATTATTATTTTTGAGGCGGATATAATTGCGGGTCAATTTTTCTTTCAAAACAAACTCTTCCGGCGATATGGTCCCAGTTTTGGCTATAACCGCCGCCTACCGGCTTTGTTGGCGCTGCTCCTAAATTTTGGGAATCGCTTGGCAAGCCAAAAATAGCGCACAATTCAAATGTATTGGCAAAAGCGGAAAAACTTGTTTCGTCCCCTTTAAGAATGTATTCATACTGGCTGTCAGTTTGCGGGTCAGTCGGCACTTTGTAGCCGGTGATTGGATCTTCTAAAATAGAAAGATTTTGCGGAAGAATTCTTTTGTTAACCCAATAATTAACGATTTCGTTTTGAACGCTTTGCAAATCATAAACCCGCTGTTGGTCAAAACGCCTTATTCTTTCTTGTTGCGGTGAGCCAATTATAAAAAATCCCGCAATGACAACAATCGCAACAAGCGCGGAAAGAGACCAGACAAAATATTTTAATTTAGCATTTTTTGCCGGGAATTCCCTTCTGATATCCCAGAGGTAATATCCGAAAATCAAACCGCTCACAAAAAGGACCGAGAGAGATTTCAAAATAAATCGGAATGTAATTTCGCCTCCCATAAAATTCCAGATGATGCTTATAAAATCGCCAACGATAACAAGGCCCGCCAGAAAAAGAGTGAAATAAATAAGCCATTTTCTGCTTTTCATTTCCCGCACCGCCGGTTCTTTTTTATAATTTTTGTTCAAAAGCCAGGAAATTAAAATTAAGGCCGGAAAAACAATTATAACGGAAGAAATCGCGAATCTTATTAAATCGGAATGATAAGATGCTTGATATCCGATTTGGGAAAGCTTGTCCGGCAGTAAAATGTTTATGTATTGGAAAATAAGCGTGAGAAAATTTGCCGTGCTTACATAAAGCATAATAATGGCGAACAGATGAAGAAAAACATGTTTTGGAGATACTTTTGTTTGGGTTGGGTTTTCTACCATATCGTTATTGTAGCATTTTAGGCAATAAAAAATCCCCGTGCGTATTTCGCACGGGGATAAAACAAATAGCGATTCTTCTCACCTCTTCCTAATTTTTTGGCCGCAGAATTCAGCTCTTTGTCGCATAGTTCCGTTGCCGGTCCATCGTTTTCTTTCTCTGGGCTTTGTCAAACTTCCGTAGCGCCCATCGCTACACCCAAAAAAAGTCGAATTGCCAACCCAAAATGCTTCGCGTGGTTCGCCTAGAACAATCAGATAATCGTCGCCGTCATAAGTCAACCAATCCTTCTCGCTGATTATTTTATTTATCACTTCTTCCGCGATCCAGCCGGCAGGATGACTTTTAACATTGACAAAATGCATACCATAATCAACGCGAATCAAGGTTTTCCCATTCCACGGTGAAAGGCCGTAAAGCTCAAAAAAATAACAACTCTCCCAAAATCTAAACAGCAATTTAGCCCATGTTTCTTTATCGCCGTTCTTCAGGTTGCGTAAGGTTTCGCTTAACCCGGAAATAAAATCAACCGGGCCGCTGAAATATCCGGAAGATCCGCCGCTGACGATTTTCGCTTTCTTTTTCACCTCTCTAACCGGCAATTTCTTATTCAGATACGCCACCAGTACTCTGAGATACTCGTTAATTGCTTCCGCCCTTCTTTGGTCTTGAGCAATATCGCTAAAAGCATCGCTCATTTTGACACCTCCTTTTTTATGTACCTTGTTAAAGAACCTTCAGATTTTCAGCTACTGGATAATTTTAATCTGGTCGGGGAGCCGGGAATCGAACCCGATCTCTACGCACCCGAAGCGTATGTACTACCGGTATACTACTCCCCGATATCGCTAACTCATTTTCTTCACGATTGATCTATAGCAATTTTCGCAAATATGGAATTTTTTAACTTTGCTTTCTTTATCCGGCGGGCTGAACAAAATTGCGCCGAATTTCTTTAATTCTTTTTTACACTTATTGCAAATCGGTTTTATGGCCATGGCGTTAAAGGTGTTTAAACATAATATTTCTTTTTCATTTCTGATTCAAGCCCGCCCTCAAATTCTTCCTTTTTTTCTTTAGCGCCTTCGGACATTTTTTTTAATTCCTGGTCTTTTAATTTTATCAGTTCTTCAATCCGGTTTTCCAGATATTTCTTTTCATTTTTCTTCGGATCTTCCAGAATTTCATCAAGCAAAATGCTTAAAATCTGCCCGACTTTCGGGCCGGGCTCAATTTTGGCGATTTCCATCACGTCTTTTCCGTCAACCGCCAGCATTTTCGGCGAAAGCGGATCTTGTTTTACTTTTTCCACCATAAAAAGCAGATGGCGAAGTTTATAAGGAACGGCCTTGGGAACGCCGGAGCCGATGCGGTCGGCTTCGCGGACTTTTATCAGGTCGTCTATATTCTCCGGTTTCACCCGGTGCAAAAACCGGCGCACTCCGGCTTCGGTAACTTCGCCTACATTATAGTAGAAGAGATGATAGCGGACTAAATGAGTTGTTTTTTCAATAATTTCTTTCGGGAAATGAAGCCGGCTGAGGATTTGAAAAGTCATTTTGGCGCCGACAATTTCATGATTATAAAAAGTGGAATCTTCTCCTTCCCCTCTTTTGGTTCGCGGCTTACCAACATCGTGAAGCAAGGTAGCTAGCCGGATAATCAACGAACAATTATTTTTAGCGGCGTAATCCAAGGCGCGGACGCCATGGTCAAAAACTTCATATATATGGTGTTTGTTCTGTCCGACGCCGATTCCTTCGGTTAATTCCGGAATGATATGGCTGAGCAAACCCAATTCCGCCAATTTTTTTATGCCTTCAGCCGCGCGCTCGGACATTATTATTTTTTCCAGTTCATCGCGGATTCTTTCTTTGGCGATAACGGCCAAAAGTTTGGATTCTTTTTTAATGGCCGCCGCTGTTTTATCTTCAATCGTAAAATTCAATTCCGTGGCAAAACGAACCGCCCGCATCAAACGCAGAGCATCTTCGCTAAAACGTTCTTCGGGCTCCCCTACCGTGCGGATAATTTTATTTTTTAAATCTTTTTGGCCGCCGTAAGGGTCAATGATTTTTGGAAATTTTTCTGCCGGCATTTCAAGCGCCAGAGCATTTACGGTAAAATCACGACGGGATAAATCCTCTTCAATGGTTTTGGCGAATTTTATTTCATCAGGATGCCTTTTGTCGGTATATTTTCCTTCCAGACGAAAAGTGGTCACCTCGATAATTTTGAGCGTCGGGTCTTCGGATTCCGTTTTTACGCCGACCGTTCCGAAAGTATTTTCATAAACGGTGGCAGGTTTATCAGCCGAAGCGCCGCCAAAATCCGCAAAAATTTTCTGGATTTCTTCGGGGTTGGCGTTAGTGGTAATATCCCAGTCCTTGGATTTTTTCTCTAATAGAAAATTACGGACACAGCCGCCCACCAGAAAAACCTGATAACCGGATTTTTTTAATTTTTCCGTTAATTCTAAAACTTCTTTGGGGAATTCCATGAATAAATTATATCACGAAAATAGAGATAAAATTTAAAAACTTAATCTTGCCAAATATTTAAAAATTATTTATAATTAAAAAATTAAAAAAGGCCAATTTTCGCCCTCGTAGTGAAACGGATATCACGACAGGCTTCGGACCTGTTAGTGGAGGTTCGAATCCTCCCGAGGGCACTAGCCGCACTTTAAAAAATTTTAAAATAAGGAGGTAGGCATGAAACGAAGAAAATCCGGGGAAGTAATTTCAGTTTGGGTTGGCCGATGGCTGGTTCGGAAAGGTTATGTTTTGGCATCTTGTATTGGCAAATCTTGCACTGAGTCCAGTTTAGCTAAAAGTGAGTCAATCGGCTTATTGATGCCGCATCAAGACAATTCGGAATCGCGAAGAAGATTATTTGTCGGCGTTATCTGGTTTAACAACTATGCCCGCGGTGCCAGCGACAAAGAAAAAGAGTGGATTTTCGAAGTTTACGGAAAAGAATATTTTGAACCGTTTCAGGCATTAGCCAGAAAATTATGGTCAACTTTCTATATCGGCATTGACACGCGACTTATCAAAGACCAGCCTGAAACCGAAGTTTTTATTTCCGATTTTGATTTGCTTCTAAAAGGCGAAACGCGCCACCAACTTTAAAGATAAAGAGGGAGTTAAATAACTCCCTCTTTTTTATTTTGAGTAAATAAATATTTGTAATTTATATCTTAACTGGATTTGGCGGAGTTTTATTTTCCAAAACAGCGATAATATTGTCAGCCGCCATTTCCGCCATCTTGCTTCGCGTTTCCAAAGAAGCCGAGGCAATGTGCGGGGTTAAAACGATATTATCCAGCTCAGCTAAGCCCGGAGTTAGAGCCGGCTCATTTTCATAAACATCTATGGCCGCTCCCCGGATGACTTTATTCTTGAGGGCTTCCTCAAGAGCGATTTCATCAATAATCGGGCCGCGGGAAGTGTTAATAAGATAAGCGCTTGGTTTCATCATCGCCAATTTTTGAGCGTCAATTAAATGACGGGTAGCCGGAAGTAAAGGAACATGAACCGAAACAACATCCGAAATTTTAAGCAGAGTTTCCAAATCGGCGTATTCAATATGATAAATTTTTTCCAATTCTTCGTTGCGTTTGGCATCAAAATAAATAATATTCATGCCAAATCCGTCATGCATCCGGCGCGCCACTTCGCCGCCAATCCGGCCCAGTCCTATTATTCCCAAAGTTTTATCTTTAAGGTCTGTGCCCAAAAAAAGCATAGGCGCCCAGCCCACGAATTTCCCTCTCCGGGTGAATTCATCGGCCTCAACGATTCTTTTGGTAATGGCAAAAATCAGACCGATTGTCAATTCAGCTACACTTTCGGTCAAAACGCCAGGCGTATTAGAAACTATTATCCCCCGCTTCTTGGCCGCTGGAAGGTCAATATTATCAACACCGACCGCATAATTAGCGAAAATTTTCACTTGGGGACCGGCCGCGGCTAAAACCTCATCATCAATTTTGTCAGTCAAAAGACACAGCACGGCATCGTAATTTTTTCCTTGGAGAGCCGCTGTTAATTCTTCTTTAGCCAAAACCCGGTCTTCGGAATTAATAGTCACTTCGTATCCTTTATCTTGTAATTTTTTAATCCCGGCTTCCGGAATCTTGCGAGTGATATAGATTTTCATATTTTAATTATAGCAAATTCAAAAATTTTAGTTACTATTGTAATTCCACGATCGTGGAATTACAATAGTAAAAAAAATAATGAAAATTTAGAGGTGGAAATTGAGGATTGGTGAATGTATAATTTGAATACCGCCCATAGCTTAATTGGCAGAGCAGCTCCCTCTTAAGGAGACGGTTCCAGGTTCGATTCCTGGTGGGCGGACTCTTATGCTAAATCTCAAGACTTCTCTTTCCGAAATTTACGGCATCGGACCAAAATTTTTGGAACGCTTTAAAAATTTTAAAATTGAAACAGTTGGTGATTTACTTTTGCATTTCCCCTTCCGCTATGAAGATTTTTCCCAGATTTACAAAATTGCCGAGCTTAAAGCCGGACAGCAGGCAACCGTTCAAGGAATAATCACTGAAATTTCTTTGCATCGCACTTGGCAGAGAAGAATGGTTTTAGTTGAGGCGTTAATCAGCGATAAGACCGGCAGTATCCGGGCGATTTGGTTTAATCAGCCCTATTTGAAAGATATTCTCCGAGAAGGAAGATTGGCTAATTTTGCCGGAAAAATTTCTCTTTCAAAAAATAAACTTTATCTTTCCAATCCGATTTATGAAATTCTAAACGAGGAAAACGAGGAGGAAGAAACAAAACACACCGGCCGCCTGGTGCCTATTTATCCGGAAACCAAGGGTCTGACTTCAAAAGGAATCCGTTATTTAATAAAACCCATTCTTGAAAATTTGGAAAAAATTCCCGAATTTTTACCGGCTTCGGTGCTCAAAAAAAATAATCTGCCGGAAATAAATTCCGCGATTCAAAAAATCCATTTTCCTGAAAATTTGAAAGAGGCGCGGGAAGCAAAAAAACGTTTTGCCTTTGAAGATCTTTTTTTTCTCCAGCTTTCCAATATTTTACAGCGCTTGAAACTCAATCAGAAAAAGGCCGTTCCTCTAAAAATAGACATTGAATGGCTGAAGGAAATTATTAATCATTTGCCTTTTGAATTAACGCTTTCCCAAAAACAATCTCTCTGGGAAATTGTTCAGGATTTGGAGAAAAACCACCCGATGAACCGCCTGCTTCAGGGTGATGTCGGCTCGGGTAAAACCATTGTCGCCGCTTTGGCCGCTTTAGCTTCAGCGGAAGAAAATCATCAAAGTGTTTTTATGGCTCCGACAGAAATTTTGGCTCATCAGCATTATCAAACTTTCATTAAATTTTTTCCTGATTTTGAAAAAGGATTGGCTCTTATCACTTCAGCGCAAACAAAAGTTTTTTACGGAGACGGTTTGGAAACCGAAATTAAAAAAAGCGAGCTTTTGGAAAAAATCGCTTTGGGAAAAATCAAAATCATTATCGGCACTCACGCTTTAATTCAGAAAGGTGTTGTTTTTAATGATTTGGTTTTCGTGGTTATTGACGAACAGCATCGCTTCGGGGTTTCTCAACGGGCGAAACTCTTAAAAAAGAATAAATTAATTCCCCATTTTCTCTCTATGTCCGCCACCCCTATTCCGCGCACCTTATCTTTAAGTATTTTCGGCGATTTGGATTTATCAACAATCACGGAATTGCCGAAAAACAGAAAGGCAATTGTCACCAAAGTAGTGGCGCCGACCAATCGCGATAAGGCGTATGCTTTTATCCGTGGACAGGTAAAAAAAGGAAGACAAGTTTTTGTTATATGTCCGCGTATAGATGCAGACACACAGATAGATGCTAATAATAATATCCGCATAAATCAGCTAAATCAGTATAAATCAGCGTTGCTTTTGGAAACAAAAGCGGTTAAGGAAGAATATGAAAAATTGAAAAATAAAATTTTCCCGGATTTGAGAGTGGCGATGCTTCACGGAAAAATAAAATCAAAGGACAAAGAATTAATAATGAATAAATTTAAAGATGGAGAAACTGATATTTTGGTTTCCACTTCCGTGGTTGAAGTCGGAGTGGATATTCCCAACGCCGTCATAATGATGATTGAAGGCGCCGAGCGTTTCGGCTTGGCCCAGCTTTATCAGTTTCGCGGCCGGGTCGGCCGGGGAGTTTATCAATCATTTTGTTTTCTATTCACCGATTCTTCGGCAAAAACCACCCAGCAAAGACTACAATCTATAGTTGAAGCCAAAAACGGCTTGGAATTGGCGGAAAAAGATTTGGAAATCCGGGGACCCGGAGAATTTCTCGGCAAAAACCAAACCGGCGTGCCGGACTTGGCGATGAAAGCCATTCAAAATCCCGAGTTGGTCAAAAACAGCCGCAAAGCGGCTTTGGAAATTCTTCAAAAAGACCCGAAATTAATCGCCTATCCCCTGCTTAAAGAAAAACTAAAGAAATTTTCCAAAGAAGTGCATTTGGAGTAGATAAAATTTTAATTCGATTTCTTAAGATATTCTTCAAATTTACCCCAAAAAGGATCTATTCTGGGGTGCTCTAACTTATATTTTTTATTTTTTTCAAAGACGTAAATTCCATCTTTTTTAGGCGTTACCTCTCCGGCGATACTTGCGGGAATACCTTTATTTTTTAATGCATTAATAATTTTTAGGGCTTTATTTTTGTTCGCGGTCGCCAACAAGGTGCCCTCGCTTATTGCTCTATATGGATCTATACCAAAACATTCACAAGTTTTTTTTACCTCATCTTGTAAAATCATTTTATCTAAATAAATATTCATTCCTACTTTGCTGTGAATCGCCATTTCGTAGAGACCGCCCAAAACACCGCATTCAGTGGCATCGTGCATGGCGGTTACTCCACCAACCGAAGCCGTCACTAACGCATCTTCTACCGTAGACATCTGATAATAAATATCCTGGGCTTTTTTAACAAAACTTTTGCCGTATTTTTCTTCCAAAAATTTTGGGAAATAAGCAGACATCAAACCGGTAGTTTCAATAGCAGGACCTTTAGAAACTATAATGACATCGCCGGGCTTTGACTTTGGTATTATCAGTTTTTCTTTTTTATCAATGCCGAATATCGTTGCCCCACCGACCATCGGATAATTACAGCCGGCATATCTGGCAGTATGGCCGGTGACAACATTAATGCCGAGTTTTTTGCATTCGCTGTCCACGGTATTCCATAACCGGACAAGTTCATTTTCTGTTATTTCCGGCGGCAGATTAAGGTCAACGGAAAGATATCTTGGTTTTATTCCGCTAACCGCAACATCGCTGGCAATGATATGGACGGCGAACCAAGCGGCTTTTTCTATACCCAATTCTTTGGCGATATAAAATGGGTCGGTGGACAAAACCAAAACTTTAGCGCCTAAATCAACTACTCCGAAATCAACTCCGTGCTGAGGTTTCACGATAACCGATAAATCACGATGACCTAACTTAGGGTAGATAAATTTGTTAAAAAATTCGGGAGGAATTTTTCCGAGTTTGGGCAATTTAATTTTTTTTGAAACCATAAGATATTTTCTTCTTTCAAATTTTAGCGCACGACTGCATTTAATTCCTGTTTAGTGCGGTCTATAATTTGCCGGTGAATTTTATCCACTTCATTATTGGTCAGTGTCCTTTCATTGGAACGATATACGATGTGAAAAGTGTAGCTGATTTTGTTTTCGCCGAATTTTTCTTTATTTTCATATTTATCCAGCAAAGAAACTTCCTCAACTAAATCGCCGGCGCAACCCCGGATAATTTCGTAATAATTATTTAAACTGGTATTTTTACCAACCACAAAAGAAATGTCGCGATAAGTCATCGGATATTTGCTGATTTCGTGAAAGATGCTGTTTAAATCTTTGAATTGGCTGGTAATTCTTTTGTCAATTGACCAGAAAATCCGGATATCGGAAATTTCCATTTTTATCATTGCTAATCTCTCCAAACCGAAACCGAAGGCCCAGCCGTTGTAAACTTCGGGGTCAATGCCCAAATTTTTCAAAACCTGCGTGTGAACAACGCCGGCGCCCAGAACCTCAAGCCATTGGCCGTTCCCTTTGCCCTTAATCGCCACCTGAATACTGGGATTTGTGAAAGGAAAAATATCTTCGGAAATCTGGTATTCAACGTCGTCCCCGTAAATATTTTTGGCGATATCAACCAGGACTTCGGTTAATTCCGGAATGCCGATTATTTTTTTATCTTTCCGGCAAATATACAAACCGTCTATCTGATGAAAAACCGGGTAATGGGAACGGTCGATTTCATCTTTGCGGTAAACCTTGCCGTAACACAAAGCGCCGATTTCGCCTTCAGTTTCCAATTTTTCCATGTTTTCTTTGAAAAAATAATAAGGCCACATTACCGTGGTGTGAGTGCGTAAAACCCAATCTTTTTCCGCATAATAAGTATCAGTTTCCCGACGGCTGGGGTGGTCCGGCGGAGTATTTAATAAATCAAAATTATTTCTGGCGCTGACAATTTCGGGAACATTAATGATGTCAAAATCAACAAACCGGCGCATCTTAATAATGGCGTCAATTAAGAATTTTATAGGAGAATTTTCGGTTCTGGTTAAATCAGTCAAAGCCAAAAGTTGTTTTATCCGCAAACTTTTAAAATCCGTTTTATCCCGAAGCCGCGAAATAATCGCCGGCGTTTCCGTTTCATTAATCGTTAAAATTCTTTTTTTGGTAGACATTTTTTTAATTATATATTATCATATTTCCGCGGGGTAGAGGAACGGTTACCTCGGGAGGCTCATAATCTCCAGAAGCGGGTTCAACTCCCGCCCCCGCAACAGTTTTGCGGCAGGGTAGCTCAGTTGGTTAGAGCATAGCATTCATAACGCTAAGGTCGTGGGTTCGATCCCCACCCCTGCTACACTTCGTAATGCCGATTTTAAAAACAAAAAACGAAGATTTCTTTAAAAATTGGACGCCGGAAATGGCTTATGTTTTAGGATTTTTTGCCGCGGATGGAAATATGATAAAAAATAAAAGAGGCGCGCATTTTATTGAATTTCAAATTACCGATAAAGATATATTGGGAAAGATTAAAAGATTACTTGGCTCAAATCATAAGATTACCGCAAGAAAAAGAAACGTCAAATGGAATACTATTTATCGGCTACAAATCGGAAGCAAATCAATATTTAATGATTTATCGCAAATTGGTTTAACGCCAAACAAAAGCAAAACTATAAAATTACCTTTTGTTCCTGATAAATATTTTTCTCATTTTACAAGAGGATATTTTGACGGAGACGGCAATGCGACTATTGCTAAATACATCAGGGCGGATAGAAATAATAAAAATACAACCACGATTTTATCTGGTTTTACGTCCGGTAGCAAAAATTTTCTTAAAGCATTGCATGCCAAACTTAAAAAACTCAGCGATATTTCTGGCGGAACTTTTTACTATAACAAAGGATATAGATTGTGTTTTTCTGTAAACGATAGTTTATCCTTATATAAATTTTTGTATAAGGATGTTGAAAACAACTTATATCTTTCGCGCAAAAAGAAGATATTTGAAAAATATTTCAAATTAGCTTAAACTAAAAACTAATAAATTAATGGGCCGGCGGACCAGCCTGGAGTGGTCGTCTCCCTGTCACGGAGAAAATCACGGGTTCAAATCCCGTCCGGCCCGCCAGCTTATCAATCCCGTCCACCGCGCAAATTTTTCAAACCACCACTCTGGACTTCCGCCGTTGCCTTGAAGAATATCCCGCAGGCGCTGAAAGCTTGGTTTCGCCGCAGACGAATTTCAGCGCCGAGGGAAAAGAAAATTTTGCCGCTGGAGCAAAATTATTCTGGTTCTGAAAGGCAATTGCGGAAGTCCTATTAACCCTCAGTCAATCAACTCTAATTCCTGGAAAGATTTTTTGTAGATATTGATAATCAATTCGGCTTCTTGTTTGTTGATGTGGAAATCTTCTTCTTTAAGAATCCTTTGTTTGATTTTATGGGCTGACCAAGCATCGCTGATGTTGAAAAGCTGGGCTTGGGTGATTTGTCCTAAACGCTCATCCATATTTTTACCTTGATAGCCGCTGATTTTCAGCAGTTCATCAAGAATTCTATCGGCTTCGGTAATGGCCAGTTTAAAATTTTCTTCGTCGCCTGCCTGCAGTCTTTTTTGGATTTGCTGCCAGCCCCTTATTGACCGGTGTTTTGACAAATCCCCTATTCTCAAAATATCCATATACTGCTCAATTTTTGAATTAAAAAAAGACAACTTTTTTACGCAATAAATAATTCCCCAAAGCAAAAGACCGGAAATTATCAGAGAAATAAATTTAATCCATCCGAAATAAGGCATGAAAAAATCAATTGTTGAATTTCTGAAATTAAGAAGATAGTTGATAATGGTATCCATTCTTATTAAGAATTATAAACTTTTTTCGTATAATTTTCCTATTTCCAGAATATCCGTTTCTCGGAAATGTTTGCCGATAAGCTGAAATCCTATAGGTAGCGCTGATTTATGCTGATTACCACGCTGATTTATGCTGATATTTAATCCGCATTTATCCGCGTTTATCCGCGCTGGGATAGAAATTGCCGGCAAACCGGCAAGGTTGACAGGAATGGTGAAAATGTCGGAAAGATACATTTCTAAAGGATTATCGGTTTTCTCGCCGATTTTAAAAGCCGGAGTCGGCGAAACCGGCGTTAAAATAACATCAACTTCTTCAAATGCTTTGTCAAAATCTTCTTTTATCAATCTTCTGACTTTCTGGGCTTTGAGATAATAGGAATCATAATAGCCGCTGGACAAAACAAAAGTCCCTAAAATGATTCTTCGTTTAACTTCTTTCCCGAATCCCCCGCTCCGCTGGTTGAAATAAATATTATTCAACGCTGATTTATGCTGATTACCACGCTGATTTATGCTGATATTATTTAATCGCGAATATCTGATGCCGTCATATCTTGCCAAATTCGTGCTGGCCTCAGCCGGCATAATAATGTAATAACAGGA
Organism: bacterium; assembly: GCA_030693325.1. Classification (NCBI taxonomy): domain Bacteria; species bacterium. The sequence goes on along the minus strand of JAUYAV010000022.1, from coordinate 32,771 downwards.
AAGAGCGTATTTAGTGTGAGGCAAACTGATTTTTTTGAATTTAAAACCTTGGCCTTCTAAATTTTTGATTACTCCGTCAATGGCTTTGGTAGTTTTTTTGTCCAACCCTTTAATAAAATATTCTTCCGGCAAACCAATGGTTAAGGTTTTGAGTTTTGAGTTTTGAGTTTTGAGTTTAAACTCAACCGAAGTTGAATCCATTGGGTCTTTTCCTTTGATGGCGTCAAATAAAATTTCCGCGTCTTCCACAGTTTTGGTGATGGGCCCGATCTGGTCCAAACTGGAAGCCATGGCAATTAGCCCATATCGCGAAACCGCGCCATAAGTTGGTTTTAAACCCACCACCCCGCAGAAACTGGCCGGTTGGCGGATAGAACCACCTGTATCAGAGCCCAAAGCGGCAATAGCCATACCCGAAGCCACGGCAGCGGCCGAGCCGCCGGAAGAACCGCCGGGCACTTTTTCCAAATCAGCGGGATTGCGAGTTATTTGGAAAGCCGAGTTTTCAGTTGAAGAGCCCATAGCGAATTCATCAAGATTGGTTTTGCCGAGAAAAACCGAACCGGCTGTTTTTAATTTTTTGATAACAGTGGCGTCGTAAGCGGCTTGATAATTTTCCAAAATTTTTGAAGCCGCGGTACATGGCCGGCCTTCAATCAAAATATTATCTTTAATCGCCAAGGGAACGCCGGCTAAAACTCCGGGATTTTTTCCTTCGCTCAAAGATAAATCCGCTTGTTTTGCCTGGTTTAAGGCGTTTTCTTTTCCCAAACTTAAATAAGCTTTAATCTTTTCATCTTTTTCTTTGATGTAATCAAAAAAAAATTCAGTGATTTCCACGGCGGAAAATTCTTTTTTTATCAGCCCCTCGTGAAAATTTTTAATTGTGAGATTTTTAAAATCCATATTCTTATTCTCCGCCCGAGGCGGATCCGCCTTCGGCGGAAAATACCGGCGGAATTTTTAAGAAATCATTTTCTTTTTCAGGGAATAATTCAGCCAGTTTTTCATTTTTTCCTTCTTTTGTTTCATCGGTTCTAAAAATATTTTCCTGAAACGTGCCGCCGGACATCGGCTCAACATCGGTAGTGTCTACTTTTTCCAATTCCTGAAAATAATTAAGGATTTCCTGTAAATCCTTAAGGAGTTTTGATTTTTCGGATTCGGCCAATTCTATCCGTCCCAGTTCCGCCAGATATTCCAAAGTTTTTTTATCAAAATCAGACATATATGGTTATTTTAACATTTCCAGTAATTCTTTTTCTTCAATAATTTTTACTCCCAGTTTCTTGGCTTTTTCCAGTTTAGAGCCGGGTTCGGCGCCGGCGACCAGATAATCGGTGTTTTTACTGACTGATTCGGAGATTTCTCCGCCAAGCAAACGAATTTTCCCCTTGGCTTGTTCGCGGGACATCGTTTCCAAAGTGCCGGTTAAGACGAAACTTTTGTCTTTGAGTTTGTAACTTTTTGGTTCTAACTTTAGCGCTTCAATATTTACGCCGACTTCTTCCAGCTTCGCCAAAAATTTTATATTTTTTTCATTACGAAACCAATCAAAAATACTTTGAGCTACTTTCGGCCCGACATCCGAAATTTCCTGAAGTTTCTCCAGGGAAATATTTTTTAAAATGCTTGATATTTGAGTCGGTTTTGATGTCTGAGGTTTGATACTTGATATTTTTTTTGCCAAAAGCAAAGCTGTTTCTTCGCCCACGTGTAAAATTCCCAGGGCATAAATAAATCTCGGCAAACTGATAATCCTATGAGACTTAGTCTCGTAGATTATGTTTTCAGCGGATTTTTCGCCGAAACGTTCCAAAACCGAGATATCGCCTTCTTTTAACTGGAAAATGTCCGCGGCATCGCTGATTAAACCTTCGTCTAAAAATCTATTGATTATTTTTGGTCCCAAACCTTGAATATTAAAAGCGGCTCTGGAAACAAAATGTTTCAAAGATCTTTGATTACGGCCGCCGCATCTTGGATTGCTGCAACGATAAACCACGCCGTCTTTAATAATTTTAGAACCATCAGCCGGGCAATAAGCCGGAATTTTGATTTCTTTTTCTTTGCCGGTTCTCAATTCTTTTAAAACTTTAATGACTTTAGGGATAACATCTCCGGCTCGGCTAATAATTACCGTATCGCCGATTTTCACTCCCAATCTTTCAATTTCGTCAAAATTATGAAGAGTGGAATGAGAAATAGTAGTCCCCCCAACCTCAACCGGTTTTAAAATAGCCACTGGAGTTAAAACGCCGGTTCTGCCAATCTGCACTTTAATGCCTTCAATAATTGTCTCAGCTTCTTTGGGAGAAAATTTGTAAGCGATAGCGGCCCGAGGCGCTTTCCCGATAACTCCAGCTGTTTCAAAAATTTTATTGTCATTAACAATAACGACAATCCCGTCAATTTCAAAAGATAATCGATCGCGATTTTCTTTTTCGCCCCAATGTTCCCTGAAAGAAAAAATTTCCTCCAAACTATTCACGGGTTTAGTGTCGGGATTAGTTTTGAAACCCAGCGATTTTAAGATTTGATGTTTCTCTTCGTGGGTTTGGAGTTTACCCGCCGAAGCATCGGCGAAGGCGGGACCCAAATCGGTGACAATATCATAAATATAGGAATCAAGGTGGCGGCCGGCAGTAATTTTAGAATCCAGTTGGCGGATTGAGCCGGCGGCCATATTCCGGGGGTTGGCGAATTCGGCTAATCCTTTTTTGAGTTGCTCTTTGTTTGTTTTCTCAAATTCTTTTTTTGTGATAAAAACCTCCCCTCTTACAACTAAATATGGAGGAATTTTTAATTCTTTATTTTTAATTTCTCCACCTGCGGCGGATCTCCAGTAGGGAGATAATTTCAGCGGTATAGCTTCAATGGTTTTCAGATTTTGAGTTACATCTTCGCCGACAAGACCATCGCCGCGGGTAGCGCCTTGGATAAAAATCCCGTTTTCATAAATTAATTCAATAGCTAAGCCGTCAATTTTCAGTTCGCAATAAAATAACGCTGATTTACGCTGATTTACGCTGATTTTTGCTCCCAAATAATTTTCTAGCCGCTCTAGCCAATCTTTCATATCCTGTTCTGAGAAAGCGTCATTAAAAGAAAGCATCGGCGTTTCATGCCGAACTTTTTTAAATTCTTTAAGAGGTTTCCCTTCTATTCTTTGAGTGGGCGAATCCGGAGTGATTAAATCGGGATATTGCTGTTCCAAATCAAAAAGTTCTTTTTTCAAAGAATCCAAAGCCGCATCGGAAATTTCCTGTTTGTCCAAAACATGATAAAGATAGCGGTGATAATTAATCGTTTTTTTAAGTTGTTCAATGCGTTCTTTGACATCTTTTTTATCCATACTTTTTAATTTTAACATAAAAATAAAAAAAGGCGGTACTTAATATTTAATATTAAATACCGCCTTGTGGTGGGGATAAAAGGTAAAATTAAACTATTTGGCTGTAGCCATCATGTGGTCAATGACTTTATCGCTTACTTTATTCTGTTTTAAGTAAGTGATTATCTCTGAGTTAAGATTATACACGGATCGGGTTCTATCAATCTCGCTGATTATCACGGCATCAGGTGTAGCTTGGGAAGCCATCTCGGCAATCTTGGTAAGAGGGATATGGCTAGGATTAACTGCCGTAGCCTCTTTATCCTTCTGGTCTATTGCGTTACCGAACAAACCACCGCCAAGCGCGCCTACTACTGCGCCAATACCGGCCCCTCCTAAGCCATGTCCGCTTTGATGGCCGATGACTCCTCCTGCCACTGCGCCAATCACGCCTCCGATAACCGCTCCGGTCTTTGTTTTCGGACCCATAGAGGCACAACCGGCAATGACTAACGCCATAGCTAAGAATAACAAGAATAACGTTTTCGTTTTCATACTCAAAACCTCCTTTCAAGGATTAATACAGTTCCAAATTTGCCTTTTTGTCCTTTTATTCCCCAATAGTTTGATTATCAATGAGCCATAAAATTATAGCATTTTATTTAAAAAATAGCATAACAAAAAAGACGGTATTTAAATTAATACCGCCTTCGCCGCATTCTTTATTTTAAACTAAAGGCCGGCCTGGAAAGCCCGGGAAGAATTCCCGGAAGTGCCGACTGATTTTATAGTACTGGTGCCGTAAACCGTTGTGGAAAAATCAGCTTGATTAGTCATTATCGGCTTTGGATAATTTGAGTCCTTAAGTATTCTGTAAAGCTCCCATTCAATTCCGGTATCGGCCGCAAAAATGGCTTTAGTGGAGTTGATGACATCGCTTGACTGACGGATCTGATAGACCATCAAAAGCCCGGCGATTGAAGAAGCGCCTAAAAGCAAGCCGCCAATTACTAAAACCGTCATCAACATCACCTGTCCCTTATTTTTTCCCATAATTGATATTATACTATAGTAGTCTACTACTGTGAATTACGAAACTAAACTGTATAGTAACAGGCGAAAAAATTTTCTTCAATCCGCTCACGCCCAGCACATAATGCGTTATGTGCTGGGCTGCGCTTCCGTTTAGATTTCAGAAAAATCTTTTTGCCTGTTATCGGTAAAATTGGAGTTTCGTAATTAAAAGTATACTATAAATTTGAATCAATTATGAAAATTATTTTAATTTCTCTAGCCATAGTCGTTTTAATCGGACTTTTCGCGGGATTGGGTTATTTTCTCTATCATAATAATCAACCAAAAGAAATCGGCAGCAAAACCAATAAGCCAAATCCGACTTTGGAAACGCTTAATTACCAAATTCCTTCCGGGGGAATTGATACCTCCTTTTCACAAATCCAACCGGCAGAAATAGCGTCTCCTTCCAAGCAACCAACGACACCGCAAAAAACGTCTCCAATCCCCCCGCAATCCGTCACCGTCAAGCCAGCGGTTATCAGCCAAAACTACATAAATTTTTATCAGGATTCAATCAATAATCTGAACAAAATTCCCGCGGCCATGAGTGAAATCCAAAAAACATTAGCCGCGCTTCAGGAAAAATACCAAAATGGAGATACAAATGCCTTATTATCTTTAATTTCCCTGGGTGTTTCGCAAAACGCCGTTCTTGCAACTGACGCCTCTAATCTCAAAAATTCACTTGATAATTGGACTTTGGCCAACAGCCAAACCACCGACGCCGCGATAAAATTAAAAACCGACGAGACAATTGAAGCTGGAAAAACTTTTGCTCAATCCGCTTTAGAGCTTTCTGATATTTTGGGAAAAATCTTAAATTCTCAAGATAATAATGAAATCGACCAATTATCCCAACAACTTCAGGTATCTATGCAAAAAATAAATGATACCGGCAGCCAATCAAATAAATTATTCACCGAACTTAATAATCTTTTAAAGAATTTATGAAAAAAATATTTATCGGGGCCGATAAGTGGTTAAAATTAAAAGACATTGAGGCAGTGGCAAGAAAATCGTCCCTGGTTTCCGTTGAGCCTGACGTTTATAAAATCGTGGCTAAAAACAGGGCTGTTTTGGAAAATTTTTTAAAAAAGCGCATCCCAATTTATGGCATTACCACCCAATTCGGCGGCGATCTCCACCGGGTTGAAAAAAATATCGGCCGAGAGACAAAAACTTTTCTTAACTCCTTGAAAGAACGGCAGAATAATCTTATTCAATCGCACAACTGCGGTCTAGGCGAAGAAACACCGGCAGATATTGTCCGGTCGGCAATGTTATTGAGAGCTCAAATGTTAAGTAAGGGAATGTCGGGCGTGCGGCCCATAGTTATAAAATCACTTGTTGATTTTCTGAATAAAAATATCGTTCCTGTCGTCAGGCGTTACGGTTCAATCGGAGCCAGCGGCGATCTTATTCCTTTAGCGGCGATAGCCTCGGCTTTAACCGGAAGCGGGCTATGCTTTTTGGATGGGAAAAAAATAGAAGCGAAAATTTCAATGAAAAAATTCGGCTTAAAACCGCTTCAGTTGGAAGCTAAAGAAGGACTTGGGTTGATCAACGGCACTTCTTTTATGACGGCGATTGCCGCCCTGACCGTTTCTGATATTGCTAAATTATTTCCGGTATTACTTTCAGCTTTAGCCGTGGCTTTAGAGTCGCTTTCGGTTATTACTGACGCATATGATCCGTTCGTTCATAAAGCCAAAAAACATTCCGGCCAAATTATAGTTGATGAATTTTTCGTTAATTTTTGGCAAGGAAGCAAATTGCTCAATAAAAAAGATCTTCAGGATTATTATTCTCTTCGTTCCATTCCGCAGGGATTCGGACCGTTTTACGAAAACATCAAACAAGCGATTAATTGGATAGAAGAAGAAATGAATTCGGTCAATGACAACCCTATTGTAAGAACAAACCCCGCAAAGATTTATAATAACGCCAATTTTATGGGCTATTATATCACCGAGGCCTGTGATATTTTAAAAATTGACATCGCCCAGGCATCATCCTGGATCCACGCGATTATCGCCAATTTGATTCATCCGCGAAAAAACAAAGGATTGCCGGCGAATCTGATTGAAAATCCCGATGAGTACAGCGGCTTCAAGCCGATTCAGGTTCTGGCGGCTTCGCTTGCCGTCCAAAACCGAAAATTGTCTTTATCAAACCAGGCAGTCATGCTCCCCACCGAAGGAGATAATCAGGATGTCAATAGTTTGGGCACTCACGCGGCTTTTGATCTCAAAGAATCTTATGAAAACCTTGAAAAATTAACGGCGATTTTACTTTTAGCCGGAATGCAGGCAATTGAATTGCGGGGAATCAAAAAAGCAAGCAAGGAATCTAAAAAAATATATCAGAAAATCCGGAAAGTCGTTCCTTTTCTACATAAAGACAAGCCGCTATCGGCCGATATAGAAAAAATTATTTCTTTGATAAAAAGCGGGAATTTAACGAAATCAATGTTTTTTTAAATTATGTTTATTTTTTGGGCCACTCCTTTATTAATTATAATATTTTCTTTTATCAGTTATAGTAATGTTTTTTTAATAATTTTTGAAAGCTTATTGTTTATTTCATTCTTTCTAAGGTCCTCACGTAAATTAAAAAAACCAAAAACTCCGGTCAAGGAATACCCATTTGTCTCAATCATTGTTCCTATGCGGAACGAAGAAAAAAATGTAGTTTCTTGCATAAATTCCTTGGCGGCTTTAAATTACGAAAATCTTGAAATCATCATTGCCAATGATTCTTCAACGGATAACACCAAAAACTTTGTCCTGGAAACCATTAAGAAATTTTCTTCTAAAATCTCCATAAAAATTTTTGATGTCCCAACTCCGCCGAAAGAATGGCTTGGCAAACCGTGGGCCGTTAATGAAGCAGTAAAACTGACCAAGGGAAAGCTGATGTTAATAGTTGATGCCGATGTAAGACTTAAACCGGAAAGTCTTAAAAATTCCGTGAATCACCTTTTAGCGTCCGAAGCGGAAATATTATTCCGTTTTTCCCGCTTAATTATTAGGAAATGGCGGGACTGGCCTTTCTTATTTTTAAATTTTATTTTCCGTTTTTCTTTTTGGTTTAGCTCGCTGTTGGAGGTGGAACAATCCCCTGTCTCCTGGGGAGAAAATATTTTACTTTATAAAAACACTTATGATGAAATCGGCGGGTATGAAAAGGTAAAAAATTATGTTCCTGAAATCCAGGCTTTCATAAAAATAGCGATTAATTTAAAGAAAAAAGTTGCAGTAGTTGATGAGAATAGTTCTGGTATATCGGTATTTTTATACGATAATTTCAAGGAATCATTGAAAGGCATTATAAGAAGTATGGATTTCCGTCTTGTAAATTTTTCTTCTTTTGCCACAACTTTCATTCTGGTGGCTTTCAGCATTGACGGAGTAATAAAAATTCTCACTGGTTTTCCGGAAGGCGGTTTTTCAAGCTATGCCATATTTGTTTTTATTTTCGGGCTTTACCTGCTTTTAAACCGCCAGCCGGTTTATATTGCCGTTTTCTCTCCAATTTTGGGTTTTTATGTTATAATTGTATTTATAATCGCTGGCTTTTGTTCTTTTTTCAAAAAATCAATTACTTGGAAGGATCGGGTTGTTAAGTTAACTTAACAAAAATAAACCAAGCTATACAATGCTCTATATTATGTTGAAAAAGATATATTCTGCGGCAAAACGAGTAATCATCCTAAGCCGTCCGAGTATCTGGCTTTATACGGGCGGAGTATTTATTTTGGGAACCGCTCTCGCGTTATCAAATATTGAAAATCCGTCTCAATTTTACACTAGCCATTTTATAGCCGGGTTCGTTCTATATTTTTTTTGGTTTCTGATAGCATTGAATATCGCCGCGAACAGCGTAAATAGTTACTATGATCGCAAGGCCGATGCCGAGAATCCGAGAAAAAAGAAATCTTGGATGATCGCCGAGGATTATGATAAATGGCCGGTTTTTATCGGTCTGACAGCCACTGCCATCTTCTTTATTGTAATAAGTATAGTGTCTTTTAATCTGAAAATTTCAGCTATGGTCGCCTTCTTGTTTATAGGCACTTTTTTATACTCTGCCTATGCGTTTCGTGTAAAAAATCTACTGCTGCTGGATACTCTGTTGGGAGCCGTGGTGTATGTCGTACCGTTATTAAGCGGCTACATCTTTGTAGCGGATAACTGGCCTAATTTTCTGTGGATAATTATTGCCTTTCTTTATTTCGGGGCTACAGAATTTTATGCAAAAATTGTTGATATTGAAAGCGATAGAGCGTCCGGTGAAAAAACTTCCGCAACCATTCTCGGAAAACAAAAATCGTTGCTGGTATGCGTAGCGGCTATGATCATTGTGGGATTTACCCTGTCTTTCGGCGCAAGGCCAATTTACGGCTTAGTAGTAGTGGTGCCATTAAGTATTTTTATTTTCAGTCTCTTTATTAAAGACCATGATTTTCTCCTGAAATTTTATTTGAAAACGATGGTGATTTACAATATTTGGGGGTTTGTAGTAACTTCATATTTTATAATACCGCTTATCGCCAAAATATTTAATAATCTAATATAGGTTTATGTTTCTGAAGTTAAAAAGCAGAATTAAAGTTGAACTTGCCGATTATGTTCGCAGTGTAGATAAGCTTTACTCGCTTAAAAAAATCTCTCCGGTTCTATCCAGGCATATCAAAGACTTTATATCCAGAAAAGGCAAGCGCATCCGCCCCATTTTTTTCCTGATAGGCTATCTAAGTTTTTCTAAAAAAACCGCGCCCGGATTATACCGCAGCGCCATATCCATAGAACTCCTGCATGACTTCTTGCTTGTCCACGACGATATTATAGATAAATCCGACCTGCGCCGAGGCAAACCAGCCATGCATACAATGCTGAATAATTATCTTAAAAAATACAAAAATATCAAATTCAACGGTCAGGATTTAGCCATTGTCATTGGGGACACTCTATACGCCATGGCGATACAATCATTTTTAGCCGTTAAAGAGGACAGGAAACGCAAAGAAGAGGCTCTCAAAATATTTATTGAGACCGCTCTGCGCACCACCGGCGGCGAATTTATTGAGCTGTTGGCGGGAATAAAAAATATAGACAAAATAACCAAGCCGGATATCTACAGAATATACGATTTGAAAACCGGTAATTATACCTTCGCTTCTCCCCTCGCAATAGGAGCAACACTGGCCGGGGCAAAAACAAATGACATCAAAAAACTTTTTGAATATGGCCTATATTTGGGGAGGGCATTTCAGATAAAAGATGATATTATCGGGTTATTCGGAGAAGAGGAAAAAATCGGCAAATCAACTCTTTCGGATTTACAAGAAGCTAAAAAAACAATCCTTATCTGGCGCGCCTATCACTGCGCAGACCGAAAAGGGAAACTGACTATAAAAAAAATATTTTCCAAAAATAAGGTGAATAAAAGGGATTTATTAAAAATGCGACGGCTTATATCAGAAACCGGATCCCTGTCATACGCAAAAAAAGAAATATCAACTTGCGTAAACATAGCGCAGAACCGCCTTGCCTCTGTAAAAATACCTCCTCAATACAAGAAATTACTCCTGGGGTATTCCCAGGGGCTCATTAACGATAATTAAGGGAGTTGATTATCGTTTCTTAAGCTTAAATAGTTTAGGAATCGTTATTGACGACAAAAATAATAAAATCAAAAGAATAAACGGCCAATCTCCGAAATAACTGTATAAAGTGTTTTTCGGAGATTTTTTATATTTCATATCTTTAATCAAAACTCCGGTTTTCTCAAAATCCATCTTTTCTATCACCTTGCCTTTTTCATTGATAAAAGCCGATGCCCCAAAAATATTCGCTCTTACTAATGGCCTGTTATTCGCCGCCGCTATAAATTGGGAAACAATCAAACTCCATTCGCCGGGGGTCTTGCCGACAAACATCGCCTCCGAACCAATAGAAAGAAAAATGTTCGATTGAAAAGCAGATTTGCGCCCAAGTTCCGATTTGAAAATTTCAGAACAAACCAAGGGTCCGAATTTCACATCTCCTATCTCAACAACGGGGCTATTTCCGGTAGAAGCCGGCGAGGCGTCAACCGAGGTGACAAAAAGACCGATTTTTTTAAAAACTTCCGGCGTATAATCCATCGCGGGAAAAAGTTCTCTTTTTTGATAATTAGCGATAAAATCTTTGCCTTTTAAAAAAATTATTTCTGGATAAAGATTGTCATCTCTTACCACGTTAACCCAATTAACAAAAATCGTTTTAGAATCTATTTGTTTAGCCACCCATTCTCCAAAATCTTTGGCTTCCCCGGCAATGGTTTTTTTAAGGCCTTCGTCTTTAATTTCTGTCTTATCAATCGCCAAATGGCCGTTAAAAGGACTGAACGGATAAATTAAGAAATTCGGTTCCGAAGGCATCACTTGGGCTATCAAACGCTCCGCGCCGGGGAAATAGAAATGATTGTTTTTGGAAGAGAAAAAACCAAAAATATTTTTTTTGTCGGAGTTTTGGATAATGGCGAATTTCGCCGAATGATAATCATTACTGCCTCCGTCTAAATAATGATTATTTGAAAAACTTATCAAAAAGAAAATCGTTAAGCCGGCGAAAAATAGATAAGCGATTTTCTTTCTATAATCAGGCCGCAAGATGAAAAAAACGATAAAAACGTTAACGAGGGTGATAATAAAAGATATCCCAAAAATACCCACAAGAGAAGATAATCTAATTAAATAAGTTAGATTATGAGCGGTGTAAGCCAATAAACCATTATCAAACCCCGAGAATATTTTATAATGGATTATCTCAATAAGAACCGAGAGCGAAGCAAGGACAAAAATATCAATTATTTTATTTGAAGCCAGCCTTTTATATCCCAAAAGCACCAAGCCAACTATAACACCGCTAATAAGAGAAATCAGGAGGGGCGATAAACGCACCAACCAGACGAAAAGATATGTTTCCGGCAGCCAATGGAAGTGAAAAAGCGTAAAAAAAGAAAGAAACGAAGAGAAAATCACTCCAACAATAAAGCCGCCCCAAAAAATTTTGGATAACGAAATTTTCTCGGAAAAATTAAGGAAATAAAAAAGAGGCACAAGAGCCACAAAACCTAAAAACCAGAAATCAAAAGGATGAAAAGAAAGAATCAGCAAAAGCGCCGAAAAAAACGGCAAAAAAAACCAATATTTTTCAAAAAATAAATTTAGCCTGGATTTCATTCTTTCATATGATTAATTAATCTTCGGGTTTTAGACGTTAGAAAAGATAATTCTTCCACGAATTTTATTTTAGGAACCAAGAATAATCCTTTATTGACAGCTTCTTTCAAGTAGGCGGTTGGCGACAGTTGCCAATTATTCATTAAATGGTCAATTATTTTTACAGCAATTGAATCAGGGTTAACCAACCCGCTGATTGAAGATTTTTTGACTTCAATAATTATTTCAACTGCCCCTTTTTGATTCTCATAAAAATGGATCTGATAATTATTGCCGATAATACCAACTAAAGGTGCAAATACTTTTTCAACGTCATTGACCTTTATTTCAACCCCGCTTACCCTGATTTTATCAACATCTTCTCTGCCTAGCCAGGCCAAAACAGGACCTTTAAGACCGCACTCGCAATTATCACTGACAATTTCAAAAAAATCGCCTGTCTGGTAACGGATCAGCGGCAGGGCTTTATTATTGGCATAAGTAATAATCAACTCTCCGTTAATAATTTCTGTCTCCAGCATAGGCGGCCGAAGAACATGAAATAAATCTTTTTTTGAAGTGATAATTTTCTTACAGGGATATAAAATAAACTGGCCGATTTCCGATGAAGCGTATAAATTGGCGATTTGAGCATTGGGGTAAGCCGATTCAAGCTGCTTCCTCCGTATTGAAGTCAGAGTTTCCGAACTTAACGCCAATAATTTAATTTCTTTCGGGTCATAATATTTCTGTAAAAATTCCAACAGCATTGAGGCGATAGTCGGGGTGGCATAAATAGCATCGGCTTTAAGTTTCGCGGCGATAACGGCGCTATTGGCTAAATTCTGATAATCGGCAAAAATAGGAACTGATTTATTTTTAGCTTGAACGCATTGCTGGACAAAAGTGTGGCCGAAATTTTTGTTTAAAGGCGGATAAGTGATTAATAATCTTTTAACCCCTAAGCCAAGAGTGGGGTCAAAATAATAATTATCCACTTTAGCGAAATAAGTAATCAGCGGGTTTTGACTGCTGGTACCGGAAGTATAAGCCACAAATTGGACTTCATCGGCATTAACAAAAAGCCGTTCCTGCGGCGGTACGGCTTCTAATTCCTGCCGGGTCAGAAAAGGAAGATGTTTGAAATTTTTTGGATTCAAGACATCCTTCTTTTTGAAACCGGCGGCTTCGTATTTTTTCCGGTAAAAATCCGAATAGGGATTATCCCAGACAAAACTTAATACTTCTTTTAGGGATAAAGGATTATAATCCATCCCTGAATTATATCACGGTGTTGCAACCGCTAAAATGGGAATCTTTCTGGATTTCGCAAGAAGAATTATCACTACTAACTCTGATACTTTTACCGTCTTCCAATCCTTTGACTATCACGGCCTTCACTTTTTGCAAAGCCACAAAAGATACGGAAACTAATAATCCAATTCCTAAAAATAACAATGATTTCAGAATTTTTTTATTTTTCATAGATTTTAACATTTTTAGGTTTATAATATTCGACCTTGTTAAATTTTATTTATTACTTTTAGGGGAGAAGCAATGTGCCGGGAGATTTTAACTGGAAAGTCGGCAGATAACCGTTATTTGCCAGCCAAATGATGCCATAGTAAGTGCTTATCGTCCAGACAATAGTCCAAATTATAATTATTATTCCCTCTTTGCGGTGGTCTTTTTCAACGACAAGAGCGATGCCATAAACCAAGCCCAAAATGGGGTTTATAAATCCGACGGCTAATCCAATCCAAAACCATTTTTTATAAAGTTTGAATCTGTCCATATAATTTAACTAATGACTTATAACTAATAACTGATGACTTAATAATTCGACTTTTATTATTAAGGTTTTACTTCTTTTATACTGGGATTGACGACGTCAATTGAAGAAGAGAAAGAAATCGAACCATCGCCATTCTGACAAGTCAGGATATAATCGGTTATTGAAGCGGGAGAAACCGTGGCTGTGCCCGATTGGGCATTGACCGAGCCGACAGTGGGTGAAATACTACAGGAATCGGCATAGCTGCAAGCCCATGAAAGAGTAGCCGTCTCCGGGAAAACCACTTGGCTTTTGTCGGCGCTGAAAGTGCACTCGGGCAGGCATTGAGTATAGGCAATTTGAGGCGGATATTGGAATTCCGTGCCAGCGCTATCAGTTAAATCCAGAATATATTCATAACTAGTTTGTGGAGTAAGATTGGAGTCAGTATAGGTAATATTAGAAATACCTTGAGCGCTACCGGAATTTACTAAAGTACTTTCTGTCGCCCCGGCGGTAGCCCGATAAATGCCGTACTGATAAGCGTTAGAAACGTCATAAGTCAAACTCGCAGAATTACAGGTGGTGGTGAAAGATTGATTATTTAATACTGGCTGTCCCGATGATGAATCTGCAGTAGGACCTACATAGGCGTTTTCTGCGCAATCGGTAAACCATATACTATCTTGGCCGCTTAAACACATCATTTCGCCAACAAGAGGCGCAATTCCCCCAGTAAGGATGGCGGTAAGTATACCCCAAAAGTTGGCATTACCCGTCCCAACTTCACCAGTAACGGCCCTAATAATCCAGATAACAACAAATACCCAAGCCTTCGCTTCATTGACATGAAAGGTAAAAACAGTAACTACCAATAGTATGGTTATTAATTTAATTAAATTAGAATTATTCATTTGATTTAATTATATCATAATGGCGAAATGGTAAACATAACTAAACTGTGGATAACTTTCATAGGAAAATAAAAAGGCCCCGATGTGATATCCGGGGCCTTAAATGGACAGAGTCATTAATCTCAGTTAATTATTAACTCTATCCGCCGGCTAATTTGAGACAATCGAGATGTTTTTGTCTTTTAAGTCGTTTAAACCTAATTTCTTCTGAACTAAATTTACTTTCAATTCTGTGGGCATAAGTTTGTAAGCAGCGCCTGTGCACCAGTCAACTATAATACCAACGGGCTCAATATTCCCCCATCCCCAGAACACACCCCAACCAGGCACTGTTCTTTGCAATACTATTTCTACCGGCTCGTAACCCTCTTTTTTTATACTGACTTTATACAGACGTTGCTTTCTTTTCAATACCAACGTACAGGGAGACGTCAGTTCTTTGCCGTTAACAATGACTTTCGCTCCGCTAGGGTTAGAAACCACGGGAATTTTTTGATACCGGCCTCTGGTTATGGTGGCGCAACCTGACGCTACAAACACAAAACATAACGCCATAATCAGGCATAACAACTTTCCTGTCTTTTTCATCCTTACCTCCATTTTAAAAATTGTTAAACAACTATACTGATTTTCCTGATATAAAGTATATCTTAAAATTAGAAATCTGTCAAATTTTGTGTTTTTTCTCAAAACTCGGTAAAATAATCTAGGCTGAAAGTAAAGGCGAAAACAAAGGAAGCGCTTTTTACGTTAAGATATCCAATAAATAAAATATTTTTATCTAAAAAATAGCGTTGAACAAACATCTTCTATTTGCGAAACTTAGAAAAGAAAAAAGTTGTCGTATAAAAATTTTTGACGGCGCCTTTTTGAACAAAGGCAGTTTTTATATAGAATCAAATCCATCGAGAATTAAAACTTTTATAAATTTCTACGAAGTTGAGCTTGAAGAAAATAAAATTAAATTACATATATTAAGCACTCTTAGCCCAAAATATCCGAAAGATTATTTAAAAAAGATAAATAACGGAATTTTGATTAACGCCGGATTTACCTATAATGTTGATTTTAAAGCAGAAAAATCGCCAATAGATTTTACCTATAATCTTCACATAGAAAACAATTGTTTGCTTAATCTACCCACTTATACTAAAACAGCTATTATAGAAAAAGATGGAAAAATAGAACCGCGAAAAATAAAAGCAAGCGGTTGTCTTTATTTTGGGAACATAAAAATTTTATGGATCGGTAGTCATGAAAAACAAGCGTTTAGCGATAAAAAAATGAGCGTTGTCTATGGAATATCAAATCAAGGCCTTATAAAAAGCGATTTGGGCATTATTCCAAACAAAAAACAAGAATGGATAAAACTGTCAAAAGGGTATAAAAATATAATTATAGATATAGCTTTTTTAAAGAAAGATAGAATTCTTTACATAAAAAAGATAACAAATCAAAAAACCAAATTATTTGATGGAATTTTTATTCTGCAAACGCCAAATGAAATGGTAAAAAAATTAAAAGTTGGATTAAGAATTACCGATTGGATTGTAGATGGATTATCGCCGAAAAATACCGATTTCGCGGTAACTTCAGGGATACAAATACCAAAATCTATAAAAAAATTATATCAAAACATAATGACAGAAAAAATAGTTATAACCAGAAGAGCAGATGATAACAATCCGTATTATTCCAATATTGAACAGCAAAAAGCGAGATCTTGTATTTTTAAAACCGGCAACCTTATTCACTTTTTACTTATAGATGCCAGGCCTCGAATTATAGGACAGCAAGGAATAAGCATACCCGATTTGGCTAATTATATTTACCGTAAAAATCACAATGTGAAATGGGCTATTAATTGTGATGGCGGACAATCCTCAAAAATATGTCTAAAGCAAAAAGGGAAGTTGCGTGTTTTTGGCAACCTGCACTATTTAAATTTAAAAAAGCTAAAACCGGAATGGAATGGAGAAAATGGAAGACCAATAACTTCTTGCGTAATAGCTTTTCCGAAAAATAAATATTAAAATAAGTATTAATATGCAAAAAACTATAGCAAAGCCGTTAAATTTTGAAGGTTTGTCTATAATATCAAACAAAAAATGTTCGGCAAAATTGTTGCCCGCGAAAGGAAACGAAGGTATAGTTTTTAAAATTGCTGACGAATTTATTCCAGCCGACATTCAGTTTGTTGACAGGGGTTCGTCTCATACCACTAATTTAATAAAAAATGGGAAAATTATAAAAAGCGTTGAGCATCTTTTGGGAGCTATCTGGGGAATGGGGATAGATAATCTAATCATAGAAATTAACGAAGATGGTATTCCTTTTTTTGACTTTTCTTGCAAAGAATATGCGCAAGAAATAAAAAAAGCCGGTTTGGTTTCTTTGGGCGAATCAAGAGAATATTTAATTATAGACAAAGAAATAAAAATTTCTGTTCCCGATGATAGCAGGTACGCCATATTTACTCCGTCTAAGAAAAATGCTTTTTCGATAAAAGCTATGGTGGAATTTCCCGAGCCTTTGAGCTCTTCTTCTTTTGAATTCATTTTTGAACTGGACGATTTTTTAGAAAAAATATCTTGGGCCAGAAGTTT
This sequence comes from bacterium, assembly GCA_030693325.1. Lineage (NCBI taxonomy): Bacteria > bacterium. Next base: position 15,859 of record JAUYAV010000022.1, on the reverse strand, counting down.
TATCAGAACGCCGCTTGATGATGCCGGCGACAAATGGGAAAGGATAAGAAAACTTTATCCACTTCTTCCGGATAATCCCGCTAATTCTCCTCTTATCGTTTACGATAAATATAAATTCATTACGAATTTGGCAACCGAGGATGAACCGGCTAGACATAAAATCATTGATTTTTTAGGCGACATATGTCTTTTGAGAAAAAGAATCAAAGGGGAAATTTTTCTCTATAAGCCCGGCCACAAATTCACTTATAAAATTATAGATGAATTAAAAAACCTCGCCGTCTAAATATTATATTTAGCGCGGCGAGGATATAAGTTTATAGATTTGCTACCAATCTAAAACCAAGAGTCGGTCCTCTTCCAGCTACGTCAACAATGCCCCTTCTGTGGATACCGGCGGAACGGGGACAATGAGACCAATCGCCTCCTTTGATAATACAATACATACCATCAACGAGAGCCCCATTGGTGCCTGGGGCATAAGCAGTGCCTAAAACAAATTCCTGGATATTACCTCCAATGTGGTAAAGGCCAAGCCAATTGGTCCCAAAACGTGCGTCATCAGCTTCTAATGTTCCCTCTAAATCCGGGGTAAAAACATGCGCTTGATTTCTTGAGTAGCTCATACCCCAAGGATATTCATAACCAAAAGGCGCGGCAGCAAAAACCCATTGCTGTTCTGTTGGAAGATCAAAATTTACGCCAGTTTGTTTGGAAAGCCAACCCGCATAAGAAATAGCGTTCATATACGTTATTTCGGTTACGGGATGTTTGTCGTTGCGTGATGTTATTGGCCGGCGATGCTTAGGGTCATATTTCTCATATTCTAAATTGGTTGCACAAAATTTAGATATCCAAAAAGGTTCTATATCAAATTCTCTTATAGGGGTTTCATTCTTCCTATAACCCTCTAATCTGCAAGGCAGGGGTTTTTCAGTTCCCAATCTTACTCGGCCATCTTCCGTAAAAACAAAACCAAGATTCTTTAAAAGTTTTTCGTCCATTTTCTCCTCCCCCTTTTTAAATTTTTAATGTTCAATCAAATACTTTATGCTAATATTAGCATCTAACAAATTAATTATTTTGTCAATTTTAAGTATCCAAATTCCGGGCGCTGACTGTGGTTTGGAAACTGGTGCTGATATTTTGAATAGTGGGGATATTGGGACTGACGCTTAAACTGACAGTAATCCTCGGCGGATAGCCGTCGCCGGCCAACTGGCCAAGCAGATGAAAATTTAAGCTGTTTATTTTAACATTGGTGGCGGTTATGGGTTTGAAATTAGTTCCCTCTTCGCCTCTTTCAATGGCATTTGTCTGAGTATTCAACCGATAGGTTACGTTTATATTATAAGCGTTAATAAAATTTAAATCGTTAGCGGATAAAGAAAAGCCGGTGCCGGTGCGAATTTCTCTTGCTATCTGTTCAATAGACAAACTGGCGTTGTCGTTGGCGGCAATCAAAGAAACAATGGCTCTTTGAGTTCTTAAAGCGCGGACAAAACTGCCGCTGGCAATCACTATGAAAATAGTGAACAAACTCATGGCTACTAAAAGCTCAACTATAGTGAATCCCTTCCCATGGAGCATGGAGCATGGAGCATGGAGCGTCTCCCGTGTTTTGCGTATTTTATGTTTTATATTTAGTTTGTGTTTCATGTTTTATGTTCCATGTTACATGATTTTTATTGTCTCCAATTAAAGAAGTGATCCTCAAGATTAACCGAATAAGAACCGCCTCGGATTTGCCAATTAACTACGGAATTGACTTTTATTTCGTCTGAGCCGATATTGGTGATTTGGATGGTCCGTTTATAAGGCGTTGGCTGGCCGATTTGGTAATTATAAGTATTGCCGATTGAATCAAGCAATAAAAACCTGTCCTGATTAGAATTCAGGGCTAAACTGTCAAAAGCCACTTCATAAGAGCCGGTGTTAATTCCTTGGTTCCAGGGCTTTAATTGAACGACATTGCCGTCAATTAAATTTTTCACCACTTCAATTCCTTCAATCCCTAAATTAGAAGCTATGTATTGGCTGGAAACGACATTATTTAAACTAAGCGAACGTGAAAGCAATCCAAAAATCCCCAACAAACCAACGACTAAAATACTAATTGCGACTCCCGATTCAATTAAAAGCTGCCCTTTTTTCATTGAGTGGTAATTTGACCGGCATTATTAACCTTGACCTTTAAGGAAGCATTTCCATTTAAATTTTGTAAAGTTATGGTCGCCTCAATTTTATCGGGGTCGTTATCTATTAAAGTTTTGGGATCAGGTGGGATAAAAACGATATTAGTTAATGTTAAATCGCCAAATTTAACCTGGGGCGATAACTGGTATTTTTCAAAAAGCTCTCCGGCGCCGGTATAAATATTGTCGGAATTTTGGCAATCAGCCGCTAAATCGCGGAAGATTAAAAAATTATTTTCCGCCTGGGAAAAATGCACCCCGAAACTACAGGGCGGTTCGGGAGCGCTGAACAGCTGGGCGCTTAAAGATTTCGCCCGATTTAAAGCCGCAATTAACCTTGCCTGGTCGCGAAATAAAATTATCTGATTCTCGCCTGTCCGGCTGTAAAGAATCAAAAGCGAAGTCAAAAGAACCATAATAGAAATAACCACCAGCATTTCTATAATAGTGAATCCTTTATTGTCCATAATTTATTAAAGCCCGATTAACGAAAAATAACCATTAATGATTTGGTATCCGAAAAATACCGTTAGGGCAACGCCAATGGCCAAAAACGGCGCCAAAGGCAGAAAATCCTTCATTGTTTTTTTGCGGGTAATCATCAAAATAAGACCGGCAAGCCCCCCTAAAATAAAAGCGATTATAAGCGCCATCAATATATCCGGCCAGCCCAGAAGCAAGCCCAAGGCAAATCCAAGTTTGACGTCACCTCCGCCCAGAATTTTTCCTTTCCAAAAATAAAACAATATTCCGAAAAATATACCGGCCGCCAAAGCCGCGAATAAATGATTAACCCAAATATTACCCAGCCAGCTGAAGCTGAAAACCAGCGCGTATTGAAGAAGAAATGAGTGATTGATTAATTTAATGCCTAAGCCGGGACTCCGGGAAACCAAAAAAATCGAAATAAATCCTAAAAATATTAAAACCAAAATCAATTCGTCGGGCACAAAAAAATTTCGGAAATCAATCAGGGATATTAAAAGCAAAACCAGCAAGGCCAAAATCCAGACCGCCCAAAATCCGATAAGATAGTAGTTAAAAACCGAAAACTGAACTCCGCCCAGAAAGAAAAACGGAAGAGCGACAAAAAACAAACCGCTCAATAATTCCACTATGGGATATTGCCAGGAAAGTTTATGGCCGCAAGAGCGGCATTTTCCGGCTTGAATAAAAAAACTGACAATCGGAATCAACTCATACCAATGAAGAGTTTTACGGCAATGAGGGCAGGCGGAACGGCCGCCCCGCTTAGCGGGGCTTTGGCCTCGCTCAGCGAGGCCGCCGATTGTTTTCAAGCTTAATAATTTTTGGCCCGGCAAATATCGCAAAGCGACCACATTCAAAAAACTGCCTATGGCTAAGCCGAAAATAAATAAAATGATATAGAAAAAAAGATTCATTGTAATTAAGTAATTAGGTAATTGCAGTAATTACTAAATTACCCAATTACAACTTTTATCTTTAAAACTGAACGCAATAGGCCGGGTCGTCACAGCTTAGTCCGTAAATTGTGCCGTCAACGTCATCAGTAAGAGCGGGATTATTGGAATCTTCCAAAGACGATTTTAAAACATAATTTTGGAGGTCGCTTGAAACGCCATATTCGTATGTTTTATTGCTGTCAGAAGCATGCAAGGGGTCATTCGGAATAGTAGAAACCCCAATGCCGCCGCCAATCAAAGAAGTTTTTAAGCTGTCCCAGCTATTTACTCCGGAAACCGTGGGATATTTGTTGTTTTTGGTGTAAAAAAGTTCTAAAGCGTTCTGGGATTGTCTGATATCGGCAATCCGACGAGCATCCCGTCCCCGAGCCCGGAATCCCCCCAAACCGACCAGAACCACTGAAGCCAACAACCCAATGATAGCGACCACGATTAAAAGCTCAATCAAGGTAAACCCTTTATTAGTTTTGAGTTTTGAGTTTTGAGTTTTGAGTGTCATTTATTTATTTATTTATTTTTTCGACCTTATTATTTTAAAACATCTGCGCCATATTATAAATTGGCAATAGAATGGAAGCAAATAGAATACCGACAAAAATACCGATAACAATAATCAAAGCCGGCTGAATTAATTCTACCAGATTTGCCACCAAATCATCAACCTCCCGCGTATAGTAATTTGAGATCCTTGACAACAATTCCTCAAGCCGGCCGGTTGCTTCGCCCACGGATAGCAACTGGCAAACCAAAGCCGGGAAAGCCCCTGATTTTTCCAAAGCCTCGGACATCAGCTCGCCGGCTCTGATTTTTTCCGCGGCAATATGAAGAATGTCTTTATAAACCACGTTATCAATCGTATGGCTGGCGATTTCAATTGCCTGGGTTATGGGAATGCCGCCTTTTATCAAAACACTGGTCGCTTCCGCGAAGCGGGCGACGATAACCTTTTTGGAAAGACTCCCTAAAACCGGCAGCTTAACTGACAATTCGTCATAAACGATTCTTCCTTCCGGCGTCCTGAAATAATCAAACAACAAAAAGACAAAAACCAATAAAATTATAACTACGGCCCACCACCATTGAACCATAAAATTGCCGATGTTCACTAAAGCCATAGTGAAAAATGGCAAACTTACTCCGGATTCTTTAAATATGGGAGCAAGTTGGGGCAAAACCAGCGTGATCATTAAGCCGGCCACCACTACAAAAAGAATAACAACTATAACCGGATAAATAAGGGCATTGCGCACCCGGGAAACCAACGCTACCTCTTTTTCCAGATAATCAGCCAAAAAATCCATTACCGATTCAATGCGGCCGGTAACTTCCGCCGAACGGACCATGTTTATATAAAACTCCGAGAAAACTTGTGGATGCCGCTCCAATGCCTGGGAAAGAGAAAGGCCGGCATCAATGTCGGAACTCAATTCACCAATAGTTTCCTTTAAAGCAAGATTTCGAGTCTGATTATATAAAGTTTTTAAGCCGCTTGAAAGAGAAATTTTCGCCGAAAGCAGAGTGGCAAACTGACGACTGAAAACCATCAGGTCTTTTCTTTTCACCCGCCGGAAAAATTGCAAAATGCGGTCAACCCATTTTGATTCTTTAAAAGTTTCCAAACTTAAAATATAAAGGTCATGGCCGGAAAGAACGTTAAGAGCCGCTTCCCGGCTCGCGGCGTCCACGGTTCCTACCTGCAATTCCCCGCCTTTATCTCTAGCTTGATAAGAGTATTTCATAAAATTTTTGTAATTACAGTAATTACGGAATTGCAGTAATTACGGAAATTCTTAAGTTCTTTCAAGAAGAATTCTTAACTCAGCCGGATTCAAAGAATAAGTTTCGGCGTTTTCCAGAGAAATTTCCTTTTTCTTCACTAAATTGACCAAGGCGCGATTAAGCGAAAGCATTCCTTCCTGAAGCGAAGTTTCAATCACCAAATCAATCTGAAAAACCTTTTTTTCTCTTATTAAATTACGGATTGCCGCGTTGACCAACATTATTTCGCAAACCGGAACCCGGCCGCCGTCAATTCTTGGGATTAGCCGTTCAGAAACAATGCCGACCAAGGTAGCCGCTAATTGTGAAGTTATCTGACCTTGTTGGTCAGCCGGAAAACTGTCAATGATACGGTCTATGGTTTGAGAAGCGGAGTTGGTGTGTAGTGTCGAAAAAACCAAGTGCCCGGTTTCCGAAGCGGTCATCGCCGTGGCTATTGTTTCCGGGTCTCTCATTTCCCCGATCATGACGACATCGGGGTCCTGACGCAAAATTGAGCGAAGTCCTTTATGGAAAGTGGCGATATCAGAACCAACTTCCCGCTGAGAAATAATTGCTCTGTCCTGAACGAAAAGATATTCAATAGGATCTTCAATGGTAATAATATGGTCTGTCCGTTGATTATTGATTTCATTAAGAACAGACGCCAAAGTAGTTGATTTACCATGGCCGGCCGGACCAACTATTAAAATAAAACCCTGCCTTAATTTGGCAAAATCGTGAAGAATCGGCGGTAATTTTAATTCCTCAATTGTTTTGATTTGAGCCGGAATCAACCGCAAAGCCGCCGCCATAAAACCTCTCTGAAAATAAACATTAACCCGGAACCGCGCCTTATCTTCAAAACTGTAAGAAAAGTCCACTTGCCGCTCTCTTAAAAAAACCTGCTTTTGCTCTTCGGTAAGAAGAGAGAGAACAAGGCCTTCAGTCATTTCGGGGGTAAGAATCGGCTCTTTCTGTAATGGAATCAAAACGCCGTCAATTCTCAGCATCGGCCGCCGGCCCGCGCCAATGTGCAAATCCGAAGCGCTCTGCCGGGCGGCGGTTAAAAGTAATTCATTAAGTTTTTCTTTAAAATTATCCATAAGTAAAAATTACAGTAATTACGTAATTACAGTAATTGTTGATTTTTGAATTTATTATATCATACTTCTATCGTTTCTCTCAAAACTTCTTCAATAGTTACCAGCCCTTCCAATGCCTTAATAATTCCATCCTGACGAATCGTAATCATGTTTTGCCTCCGGGATTCCTCCAGAAGATTTCTTTCGGTGAAACCGGCGCCGATGATGTCGGCTAATTCCGGAGTCATCCGGAAAACTTCAAAAATAGCCACCCGGCCATTAAGGCCTCTGTTTTGGCAATTCTTGCAACCTTGCCCGTGATAAATTTCATACGGCTCCTTGAATTTTAAATTTGATTTAACTTTTTCCGGCAAAGATCCCAATTCTTTTTTAATGATAACCTGTACATCAGCGGACGCTTTCTCGGCTTTCCGACAATCAGGACAAACCCGGGAAATCAATCTCTGGGCCAGCATTAAATTAAGAGAAGAAGGTAGAAGAAATGGCTCTACTTTAAGATCAATCAATCTAGGAATAACACCGATGGCGTCATTAGTGTGCAAAGTAGAAAGAACAATGTGCCCGGTAAGAGCCGCCTGGACCGCTAAACTTGATGTTTCCCGGTCCCGAATTTCTCCAACCATAATGACATCTGGATCTTGCCGGACAATTTGGCGGAGACCGGAAGCGAAATCATAACCGATTTCCGGGCGAACCTGCGACTGGTTTAAACCATCAACAAAATATTCAACCGGATCTTCCAAGCTGACGATGTTGACGTCTTCTTTGTTTAATTCCTGAAGAACGGCGTATAGAGTGGTGGTTTTGCCGGAGCCCGTCGGGCCGGTGATTAAAATCATGCCGTAAGGTTTTTTAATCCCCTCCCGGACGATTTCCAGATCATTGCCTATTAAGCCCAATTCTCCCAGTCCTTTCAGACCGACTGAAGAATCAAGAATACGAATCGCCACTTTTTCTCCAGTGGGAGTCGGAAAAGTCGCGACCCGATAATCAATCTCTTTACCGTAAACAACTGAACGAAAACGGCCGTCCTGAGGAATCCGATTCTCGTCAATTTTAAGATTGGATAAAACCTTTACGCGGGAAACAATCGGCTGATGAAGCTGAAGAGGCAGAGAACTTACTTCTTTCAGGATTCCGTCAATCCGAAAACGAATTCTCAAGCGCGACCGCTGTGGTTCAATATGAACATCAGACGCTTTCATATTTATTGCTTCTTTTAATGTTGAAGCGACAATTTTGATAATCGGCGCCTCTTCGGAAACCGAAACATTTTCTTCCAGCCCGATAATTTTCTGACCGGAAGTTTCTTCGGCCCGAAGATTTAGAGATCTGACTGCGGTCTGGACTTCACTTCCGTAAGGAGCATAACGCCGCCAGATATATTCCAAATCCGAAGGCGTAATCAAATAAACGCCTAAACTGATTCTCTGCTGTTTGGCGATGAATTTTAATGCCTCTTGGGCTTTGGTATCGTCTGGCCGCAACATGCCCACCACCAGCATGTCTTTGGTTTTCTCAAGAGGGAAAACTTTATAGGTCCGCGAAATATTTTCTGGAATAATATTTAATAACTCATCGCTGATTTCCGTAAGATTGAATTTTTTATAAGGAACGCCGATAAGCCGGCTTTTTACTTTGGCGATTTCCGTTTCGTCAACCGAGTGATGTTCATAAAGCAAATCCTCCGCCGATTTTTTAGACAGTTGAGCGTCGCGAAGAATTTTTTCGCTTTCTTCTTTAGGTAATAAATTTTCCTTGATTAATTCCTGAAAAAGAATTTGATCATCCATTTTTTAAAAAGGTAAAAAAGGATTAGGTCGGCCTAATTGACCGGCTGTCGCTGGAGCGGCGTACTGGCGAAGACTTCTGAAAATTTCGTTGTTTTGAATATCGGACGGATTGAAAGTCAACTTGGAAAGCATTTCGGTTTGCTGAGCGGAGCTTGAAGTGACCAATTCTATAAGAATCGGTTTTTGAAAAAAAATGAAATAGACGCCGCCAAAAATAACGGCGAGAATAATAATAAAGCTTATAATAGCTCCCCAATTTTTGGGCGGTTTTGGTTCTTCAACAATTATTGCCATATTTTTTTACCGTAATTACTGTAATTACTGTAATTAATTATTTTGTTTGATAATAGCTGTCGACCACAATCTCGTTAAGAAACAGATTTTGTCCCAACTGGGCGGTGCGGCTTATCTTAAAACTTACTAAATCCGTCAGTCGGACATTAGTTTCAATCGCCTGGAAAAATATTTTCATTGCCTCATAGGAACCCAAAAGCTTCAATTTAAACCTGTCAGTTCCGATGCCCTTCGCTAAACCGCTATTGGAGGCCGACGGTTTAATAGCCAAATAGTCAACGCCGATGGACTGATTGCTTAAACCACTGGCTTGAGCAATGGCCTGATATTGATTTAAGGCCTGCGGGACGCTTTCGCTAATCGGCAAAACTAAAGAAATTTGTTCCTGAAATTGGGATATGTTTTGGTTCTGAAGCTGACCGATAAGATTTTGAATTTGGTTTACGGCTTGCGTCTGTTGGCTTAATAAATTTTCCCGGGCTTGGATTTCACCGCGCAACTCTTGAATATTGGAATAAGCCGGATTTATAAATTCAACATAAACAACCGCAACGGCGATCAGTAATATAACCGATGCCATAATGCTTAAAATTCTTTTAGTGGAAGCTTTCATAATTACTTATTATTTTAATAATTCCGGTTTGAAAATTATTTGAAACGAAAAACGGATTCCTTTATCCGCGGCCTGAGCTTGTCCTAAAATCACCCTGCTTACATTCGGGGCCTGTTCAAAAACGGACAATTGCTGGAATAAATTATCATATGTTTTAGCCACTCCGTCTAAGCGTATTAAATGGTCCGCCACCGACAATTCAGCGCCATCGTAATAAACTCCATCGTTAGTATTCGCTTCCAAAAAATTATAAATATTTGACCCTTTAACATGGCTACCCAAAAGACTTTGAAGATTGACTAACTGCGAATAAAAATTAACAAAATTTGTCCGGTCGGTTTCACTGATAGTCCCTCCTATCTGATTTATTTTTTTATCAAGCGACTGTTTTTGGGAATTCAAATACGGCTGATATCCCCAGAGTATCCCGAAATAAATAAATAAAAACAAAACCAAAAGAACAATTGAAAAAAGAAGCAACCGCCACGGCCAGCCAACGGCTATTTTTTCGGGCTCAAGAAATTTTTCGGCGACACTTGTGTTGTATTGGGGCATATTATTTTATTTAATAAATTCTCTGATTCCCAATCCGATAGCCACGGACAAAGACGGACCCAGGTCGTTGGCGGTCGCTTCCAATTGCGGCGGATAACTTATTTTATTGAAAGGCGCTCCTTTCATAGTTGGTAACCCCAACCTTTCGGTAAAACGATTTTCAATGCCTTGTAGATTCGCTCCTCCGCCAGCCAAAATTATTCTTTCAATTTTTGTCTGGCATTCTTTTTCGTAAGATTCCCTAACCCGCCTTACCTCATCTATTATAACATCTAAATAAGGAAACATTAAAGTTGATAACTCATACTCGCCTCCGGCGCCCAAAAGACCGACTCTTTTCTTTAATTCCTCGGCCCTTCGGACATCGATGTTGACGCTTGAGGCAATGGCCTGGGTTAAAGAGCTGCCGGCGAAATCGGTGCGGCCGTTGTATTTCCAAAATCCTTTATCAATTACCGCGATATTAGTGGACCGGCCGCCGATATCAACTAAAATTGTCGGCGTGGGATCATTATTGACCAAGGCCCGGGCCAAACTGAAACTTTCTATTTCCAAAGCGACAAGTTTCAAACCAACTGCTTTAAAAATTGATTGATAAGATCTGATGCGTTCGTTGGGTACCGAGGTTAAAAGAATCTGCTGTTTCTTGACTCCTTCATTGTCCTCTCTTTCGCCGACTTTCAGCCAGTCAAGAGTTATTTCTGAAACCGGCAATGGAATATATTGCCGGGCCTGGAAAACAACCGCCTTGGCGGTATCTTCAGCCGGCATTATCGGCAATTCCAAAAGCGTGATAAAAGCGGCGAAAGACGGCAATGAAGCGACTACATTGTTGGTTTTGGGTTTTATTTGCGAAATTAAAAATTGGACAAGTTTGGACGCGTCTTTTTCCAAAATTTTCAGGGAACTTGTCTGAATGGCGTCATTTAATCTTTCCAAATATCCGTAAGTTTCCAGCCAGCCGTAATTTCGGAGTGTCGGCTTTTTATCCGAATTGGCTATCTCCACCATTTTGATGGAAGTCGTTCCGATATCAACGCCTAAAAAACTTTTTGGTTTGAAAAATAACATACTATAATATTGATTATATCATAAATATTGACATACAAATGAAAAACAAGATAACGAAGTTGGGAAATTTTGTTTTGGATTTGATTTTTCCGCCGATTTGTTTTGTTTGTCGGAAAAGAATGGATATTAAAGAAAGTAAATCTTTTATATGCTTCTCTTGTTTCCAAAAAATTAAAATCAATAGCGCGGCTTTTTGCCCGGTTTGTTCCAGGCGGTTGCCGGAAAATAAAAAAACCTGCCACCAAGAATCCCAATTTATTCTAGCCGCGGCCGGATTTTACGGCGATGAAATTTTAGACCCGCTTATCACTTTATTGAAATACCAAAAAATAAAACAAGCGGCAATCCCTTTGGGAGAAATTTTAAGTAAGTATTTAAATAATCTGACAGCTGGCGGATTAGAGATAAAAGATTTTTTAATAATCCCCGTTCCCCTTCATTGGCGAAAAGAAAGACAACGGGGATTCAACCAAGCCAATTTAATTGCCGATTGTTTATCAAAAAATACCGGCTTGCCGGTAGCTAAAAATATTCTAAAAAGAATAAAAAACACCGCTTCGCAGGTGGAATTGAAAGACAAAGATAAAAGAGAAATCAATGTTCTCGGCTGTTTTGAAGTGGCAAAACCGGAATTAGTATCCGGTAAAAATATTATTCTTCTTGATGATGTTTTTACTACCGGCGCCACAATGAGAGAAGCGGCTTCGGTAATCAAAAAATCCGGCGCCAGAAAAATTATCGGCTTGGTTGTGGCTAAAACCTAACCCTTCTCTCCTAAGGTGGATTGATTACTCAATGCAGCAATCAATCACTTTTTTGACCAGTTCCCCGAGTTTTCCCATTAAGCCGGTTTTTTTCTGGTCGTGAACATTCAGCTGATTGTCGTCAATTTTTTTAATTTCGGAAACATCAACCAGTTTCAAATTAATCCCCCAGAACAAAGAATATAAATCATAGGCCTTATGGAATAAATCTTCGGCTTCCTTTTTATTGCCCTGGCTTAAATGTTTCGTTCCCACTTCTATCAGCCGCATTGAAGCCGCTAATAAATGCTTTTGAATGCAATAGGCCTCGCCTTCGTAATCTTTCACGATTTTCTTTAATAATTCCTTGCGCATTTCCCTGGTTTTGTTAAGCAAATCAAAATATTCGGGCTTACCGGTTTTGGCGCCGGTAAAAAAGAAATGCTCTTCAATGGAAAGCAAATTCATAATGGCGATGCTCAAATCTTCATCTAAAGAAAGATCTAATTTGCCCTGCTTGCTTTCTTCAACTTTTTTTAAAAGGTTTTCTATCTCCTGTTGTTTGTCCATGTTAATTTTTTCTATTTACTATTGTAATTCCACGATCGTGGAATTACAATAGTAAACTTAATTTATTGTCTGGCGATGCCTTGGGATCGAAATGCTGGCATATTAATTTAACGAATAACTCTGCATTTAATGAGATAGAAAAAAATAGCACTCAAAATGATTAAAAATGAAATCGGCAGAACTGCTTTCTGAAAAGGAAAAAGCGCTTTCCCTTGATTTTTCTTTTTTAAGAAATTAGAAAACCAATTTCCGATTAAAAAAGCCGCACTGCCGCCGATAATGCCTAAAAGCAATTTATCCATGCCGCAAAATTTATTGTAAGGATGTCCCATAATCCCTGCCCAATAAAGAGGAAGAACAACTACAAAATAAAATAAAACAGCAACAACAAGCCGACGAAATTTAAAATGAATTTCTTTTTTATCCAGCCAATTTAAAAACAAGATAATGCCGGAGATAATCAATCCCCCGACCCAAACTCCGGAAACGGCATCGTCAACGCCCAGCCATCTGGACAAGCCGATTCCGCCGGCAATCGCAATAGTGCAAACCGGGCAAACCGCTAAAGTCAGCCGAGCCGTCAGTAATCCGGCCATCGTGCCTACAATTGTTAAAATCTTTCTCATAATTCTGTTTAATTTCTATTCCCTATTTTTTAATCTTAATAATCTGAACCGGACAGGCATCAGCCGCCTCTTGATTGCAGTCGGCGGTTTTTATTTCCAGTTCGTCATTACCGGTTTTGGAATCGGTTTTTCCGCCTTTTAGTTTAGCGAGTCCGTCTTCGGCCATTTCCCAGTAATTCGAGCAAACGACCGCGCAAGCGCCACACCCGATGCATTTTTTTCTTTCTTGAATAATTTTCATAAATTGATTTTATAATTATAACAAATTTACGCGGTGTCTGTTTGAAAATATCCGAACTGAACTGACTGGGCTCGGCGGGCGGAATTCCTCCCACACCCCCCTTCCGCCCGCCTCGCCTTGCCTGCCCGACCGAAACTCTTGAGTGAAGGCGGGAACCGGAGCGGAAAGGACGATTTCAAGTTTTTGGAAAAGCACTATTAAGTATATGTACGACTTCTGGTAAGTCTGAACAGTGTAAAATTGTATTGCTAAACGCCTTTAGGACCGGATTTCTCATATTGGTAGGAGTTAAATTATCGGAGTATCTTTCTGAAAGAGCTTTTGCTGTGTTCCCTACATAATATACATTAGTTTCTTTATATAGTTCAGCTCCAAATAGGCCAATAATGGATTTTTTAACAACGATGCCGCCTTGTGCAACACTGAGCCAGCAAGGATCGTTGTTGGGCATTCTGAATCGTGCCCAACATGCCTTTCCTTCTACATCGGCATATGCAATAAGCTTGGCCGTAAATTCACCATAGTTATTGATATAATTTGTAAATTCCTCGTTTAATTTAAGCATCTCCTGATTTACTTTCTTTTGAATCTCAATAAAATTTTCTAATTTCTCAATGGATTGATTTTTATCCGCAAGCATTTCACGAATATGTTCATTGTTCGGATCTATTCTAAATTCGTCTAACCATTTTTGAAATTCCGACACTTTTTCGGCATCAGTATCGTTAATGAATGTAGCAAGATTACTATAACCAATCTTTAATATATTCAATTTATCATCACTAAGGTTTTTAGTCTTCTTAGTGTGCACCCATATAATTTTTAATGCTTTTTTAATATCTTCTTTAGAAGTTTTTAAATAAGACTGCGGCGCAACAATAGTATAGCCAGCCTTAATTGAATTTTCCCACGCGGAAGAATACTCATCATAAATTTTTTTAGCTTCTTTTATTTCCATATCTTATGATTATTTTATTAACTCCTCGATTGAAACGCCCAAGGTTTTGGCAATTTTTGCTATAATAACTTTCATATTAATTAGATGGGCGTCTGACTAAATAATTATATCAAATGTTTGTTTGTAAATGCTCTGCCCGAGCCGGATTTTAAGTATTTTTCAAATTTAAAAGCTTTGTATTTATCCTGAAAATTAACAGAAGTCATTAACTCAACTGGTAATCTGTTTTTAGTCGCAGGAACATAACCTTTATTATGTCTTTCTAATCGTTCTTCTAAATTATCGGTACAGCCAACATATGGATGACCGTCGGAACAATTCAATATGTAAACTGTATAACTCATAATAAATCCCTTTATAGTGGGCAAAGCTCTCCTTCGCGATCTACTGGCGGACTTTGTCCGCCGTAGCTCGCTTCGGCGAGCGAAGGCGGAGGGTACAGGATTTGAACCTGTGAGGGGATTTCTCCCCAACCGCATTTCGAGTGCGGCGCATTCGACCACTCTGCCAACCCTCCTCAATTTAAATATATCAATTTTGATTTTGCCTAAAAAAGTCGCGAGCAGAAAATTTCTCCTTTCTCTTCCTTTGCCTGATTTTAGAAACCTTTCTTCTCGCAATGCATCTAATTTCTCAATAAAAGCTTCGCAATAAACAAGTTTCCACGGAATACCTCTTGACGTAAAGGGTGTTGTTCCTGCGTTATGGTCTTTGATTCGCTTTTTCAAATCATCGGTTGAACCAGTATAAAACTTATTTAATTTTTTACTATATATCAGATATACGTAATACATAACTTTATTCCGCATTTCCCCGCCCAAGGCGGGTGCGCCTAGGGCGCAGAGAGCCGCGCCTTCAACCGCTCTGGCACGCCTCCTTTTTATATTATTGAGTTTAGATAAATACTAGCCGTTCCTATCCGAAGATTCAATAAGTTTTTTGATAATGGCGGTTATAATTTGTGGTTCAGCTTTGCCTTTTAATTTCGGCATCAATTCTTTCATCACTTTGCCAATGTCGGATATGGCTTTCGCGCCGGTATTTTTTATCGCTTCTTTGGCAAGATTTTCAATTTCTTGTTCGGAAATCTGCTCCGGCAGATATTTTTTTAAAATTTCAATTTCGTTTTCTTCTTTTTTGGCTAATTCCTCTCTTTTGCCTTGCCGGTATAAAATAATGGCTTCTTTCCTTTTTTTAATTTCGGAAAAAATCAAATCAACTATTTCTTCATCGGTTAAATTGCTTTTTTCAACTAAATCTTTTTCTTTAATATCCTTTTCGGTTTTGGTAATTTTGTATCTTTTTTCTTTCTCCTTGTTTGAAATAGCGGCTTTAATAAGCCGCAAAGTGGAAAGCGCCAGCTCTTCCTGATTTCTAAGAGCATTTATAAAATTTTCTTCAATTTTTGTTTTCAGGGACATATCATTTATTTTTTCTTAATATTATTAAATCTATTTTTGTCTCTTTTTATAACTTTATCTAAACTTTTTCTTATGGCTTTATCTAAATCTATTTTGTTTGAATTAGCGAAGCAAATCAGCGTGTAAATTATATCTCCGATTTCTTCTTCAAGTTCCTGTCCCTTCTCATTGCTTTTTTTGAGTTTTTCGCCGTAAAGATGATTCACTAAACGAGCGAACTCGCCGCATTCTTCGTAAAGCCGCGCCAAAATTGACAACGGCGACCAATATTTCCAATCGTTTTCCTTAAACCATTTATCTAATTCTTTTTGATATTTTTTCATTAAAGTGTGGACTTCGTGCGAACCAGTTGGAACCAAATTATACAGGAATTAAGGGCTTGGCAGGCATTACAAGGCGAAATAGCGTCTGCTTGTTAGATTACCAAAATTAAAGCATGCCTAATGCTCTCCATATATCATCTTCACGAA
>JAUYAV010000021.1 GCA_030693325.1 bacterium | reverse complement strand
TCAAAAACTAAAAGCAAAAGAAACTAAAATACTTTATTCGGCAATCAAGAAAATTTTAACAAAAGCGATAAAAGCCAAAGGCACCAGCGTTTCCGATTACCGCCGGCCGTCCGGCGAAAAAGGCAATTTCGCGAAATTTCTTAAAGTTTACCCCGTTAGAGATTTTACAATCTCTAACGGGGTTTATCACCGTATCGGAAAATTTTGCCCCCGCTGTGGAACTAAAATTCAGCGCCTCAAATTCGGCGGCCGTTCGGCTCATTTTTGCCAGAGGTGCCAGAAGTAGACATGGGCAAATTCTTAGGTGTTAGGCTAATTTTGACGACTATGCCTTCTTTACAAGTAAAGAAGTTATGCACATTTCCATGCTTGTGGAGTTTTTTATCCTAAGGTAGAATAAAAATATGGCAATCAGTAGTGAATTTCACTCATATATTTATATCAAGAATGAATTGGCTATTTTGGGCTGGAATGTTTGCAATCCTACAAAAAAACCAGAAGGAGAAGTATATATGCAAAACGAATGTTTGCAGAATAAAATTATTAAACAGTATTTTCTTTCTAGAGAAAGACCAGAAAATATAATAGTTGTTAGAAACAATAAATTTTGGATTATAGAGGCAAAGCCAGAACAAAAAGATATAAATAAAGCTATAAATCAAGCTAAAGAATACGCCGAAAAATTAAACAAAGACCAAATTTATGCACCCATAATTACGGCGGTTGCAGGAAACGATGAAGACACATATGTTGTTCAAAGTTTTTACTATTATAAGGGTCAATGGAAGCTCATAGAAGCGAATGGAAAAGTTTTAACCGGATTATTGCCAAAAGAAACTGCTCATTTTCTTGTTGACAATGATATTTACAAAACTGAGGAGTTTAATCTTCCCGATGATATATACTATGCAAAAGCTAAGAAAATAAACGCAATTTTGCACATAGGCTCTATAAACAAAAATAATAGAGCGAAAGTAATGTCGGCTTTATTGCTAGCATTACTAGAAGATAATCCGTTAAATCTTAACAACTCAGCATCTGTTTTAATCCAAGAAATTAACGCAAGAGTTGAAAAAGTATTATACGAACATAAAAAGAGAGAGTTTGCTAAATTCGTTCAAATTACAACTCCGCCAACTCCTGATAATCATGTAAAATTTAGAAAAGCAATAATAGACTCAATTCAAGAATTACAGGGATTGAATATCCGATCTGCGATGAACTCAGGAACAGATATTTTGGGAAGATTTTATGAGAGTTTTCTTAAATATGGGAATGGTGCGAAAGAAATTGGAATTGTTTTGACGCCGAGACATCTTACTCGTTTTGGGGCGGAAGTCATTAATGTAAATGAAAATGATATTATTTTTGACCCTGCTTGCGGAACTGGAGGATTTCTTGTATCAGCTTTTGATTATGTAAAAAATCATATAAATAAAACACAATTAGACAAATTCAAAGAAAATAATATTTTTGGCATAGAACAAGAGCCAGAGGTAGTAAGTTTGGCATTAGTGAATATGATTTTTAGGGGAGATGGAAAAAACAACATTATTGAAGGCAATTGTTTTGCTAAAAAAATAAGTAAATTGGCGACAAAAGTATTAATGAATCCTCCCTTCGCTTTGAAAAAAGATGATGAAAAGGAATATAGATTTATAGATAACGCATTATTGCAAATGGAAGATAACGGATTAATGTTTGTAATCTTACCTAGTCCGATAATGTTTAAGGGCAGACAATTAAAATTCTGGAGAGAAAATTTGTTAAAAAATCATACATTGGAAGCAGTCATCAAACTTCCAGAAGATTTATTTTATCCTATTGCCGTTCATACTTCCGCAGTTATTATCAGAAAGGGTATCCCTCATCAAAAAGATAAAAATGTTTTTTGGGGGTATCTTAGCGATGGATTTGTCAAAAAGAAGGGTATTATGAAAAAATCTAAAGAGAATGGTAATCTAGAACTTATAAAATCAACCATCAAGGATTTTTTAAACGATTCTGTAAATATTAAGAATTCTGTTGCCAAAACATATATAATATCTCCGATACTTTTTGATAATGATATAGAATGTGCCCCAGAATTTTATTTAAAAGATGTTAGATATAAGCAGAATGAGATAAGCGAACAGATGAAGATTGTTTTAAGTAATTTATTTAATTATCTAATGAATAATTTTCACATAGAAAATAAATCATCTATAAAATGGCAATCCCATGGGATGAAGAAGGAAAATTTTGAAAATTTATTTAATATTATAAATGCGAAGTCAAATAACATTGAAGATTATTCCATTGGAGATATTCCCTTTATCACAAGTACCGAATTAAATAATGGCGTAGAAAAATATATAGAACCGGACGAAAAGAGTTTAATTTTCAATGAACCATGTATAACGCTGTCTTCGTTTGGTTTCGCTACTGTCCAAATCCCGCCATTTGTTGCCAGAAGTCATGGTGCTGTTTTAATATTAAAACCGAAACAAAAATTAAACCTAATTGAATTAAGTTATTTCGCCGCTCAAATTAATTTACAAAAATGGAGATTTTCTTATGGAAGGTGGGTAACAAAAAAGAGATTATTAAAACTTGAATTCTTACCACTTAGAGAGATTGCATTACCAGACATTGTTGAATTTATAAATTTATTTAAAGAAAGATGCAAAATTGCAGAGAATATTTTTAAGGATTAATTTACAAAACCTTTGCCCCATAAAAATCGCAATTTTTAGACTTTACTATTCTTTAGGGCGATACTTATAAACTCCTACTATATTGAATATTTTTCCTTATAAAAACGGATTAGTTGTTCAATTTCGGGGATGATTTTCGGGTTGGCAACGCCGACTTTGGTTCTTTCTTGAACTTTTTCCAAAGTATCGGCGCCTTCCAAAACCGCCATTTCAATGTCTTTGTCCGTGGTTTTGGTGTCCGGGTCAATAATCCGGCCTTCTTCTGGAACAATACGTTTCATTTGATTAGTTTGCCGGAAATAATCATTGATGGCGTTTCTTAAGGCCTTGTCGCCGAGAACCGAACAGTGGTATTTGATTTCGGGCAAGCCGCCCAATCTTTTAACAATATCCTGGGGTTTGATTTTTCGGGCTTTTTCTATACTCATTCCGCCTTTTTCGGTGAGCATTACCGAAAGCATGGAAGTGGAACCGATAGCGGCGCCGCAGCCAAAAGTCCGCCAGCGGCATTGTTTTATTTTTTCGGTTTTGGGGTCAATAAAGAGCCAAAAGCGCATCACATCGCCGCAGGCCGGGCTACCCACCATTCCGGAAGCGTTAAATTTTAATTTTTTCTCTTCTTCCGGCTTCATAAAATTTTTGGGGCAAAAAAAATGTTCTTTGACGGTTTTGCTGTAAACCCAGGGAGTTTGCCCCCGGCCTAAAATATCTGATTTTTTGATGTTTTTTGATTTTGCCATTGTTGTCTGAATTTTCGAGCTCATTGTGTAGCGAAGAAAATTTAGCCACAACAATGAGCACCGAGCACTCAGTATTGTTTATTTATACTATATTTGAATTTCAGTATCCAGTTAAACATAGTTGTAAATTTTATAAATCATACTGAGTGCTCGGTAAAGGTTTTGTTGCTAAAATTTCAGCGCCTTTGGCTTGAAATTTTAGACAAAGCCCTTTATTTTAACCGGTGAAAGCTCCCGAAGTTTTTTAACGATTGGAGGCAAAACCTTTAAAACATAATCAATGTCTTTTTGAGTTGTTTTCTTGCCTAAGGTTAGCCGCAAACTGCCGTGGATTATTTCCCGCGGCAGGCCGATGGCTTGCAGGACATGCGAGGGTTGAAGCGTCTGGGAATGGCAGGCCGAGCCGGTGGAGGCGCAGATGCCGTATTGGTCAAGATGCAAAAGCAGGGCTTCGCCTTCAATATCTAATATAGTGATATTGACGTTGTTAGGCAATCTTTTTTCGGGATGGCCGTTGAGAAAAGTTTTGGGAATGGTTTTTAAAATTCTTTCGGTTAAGTTTTGGGAAAGTTTTTTCAGGCGTTGGGATTCTTTTTTCCTGTTTTTTTGAGCCAGTTCCAGGGCTTTAGCCAGGCCGACATAGGCCGGGACATTTTCGGTGCCGGAACGCAATCCTTTTTCCTGGCCACCGCCGAAAATTATGGGCTTTAAAGGAGTGCCGGCGCGGACATATAAAATTGCGCTGCCTTTCGGCCCGTAAATTTTGGAGCCGTTGAGCGTCAAAAGATCAACGCCTAATTTTTCAACATTTAAATCCAGATAGCCGGCCGCCTGACAGGCATCGGTGTGAAAATAAATTTTTGGGAGTTTTTTATTTTTTCTCTCTTCATTGATTTTTTTCAATAATTTCCCGATTTCGGCGATTGGTTCAATTGTGCCGATTTCATTATTGGCGTACATCACCGAAACCAGAATCGTTTCCGGCTTAACGGCTTTTTTGATTTGTTCTGAGTTAATCAAGCCGTATTTATCAACCGGCAGAGTACTGACATTAAACCCTTCTTCTTCCAAGGCCAAGGCGGAATTTAAAACCGCGGGGTGCTCAATTTTTGTCGTGATAATATGCCCGGGTTTTTTCAGGGTTTTTTGGACAGCCCGATTCAATCCTAAAATAGCCAAATTGGCGCTTTCGGTGCCGCCGGCGGTGAAAATAATTTCTGTTTCTCTGGCGCCCAGGATTTTAGCGATTTTTTGGCGGGCTTGGCCTAAGGCGTTTTTAGCTTTTATGCCTGATTGATAAATACTTGAGGGATTGCCGAAATTTTCCGACCAAAACGGGTCCATCGCCTTTTTTACTTCCGGGGCTAAAGGCGTGGTGGCGGCATAGTCAAGGTAAATTAGTTTTTTCATTTCTTATTTAGGATAGACCTTTATATTGCCGAAAGTCAACAAATTCAGTAATTATGGTAATTGAGTAATTGAGTAATTATTTTGCTAAAATCGATAAAAGGATTAGAATAAAATTATCTAATTATTTAATTACCAAATTACTTAATTACTAAGTATATTATGAAATATATTTTTGTTGTCGGCGGCGTAATGTCGGGCGTGGGCAAGGGGGTGGCGGTGTCTTCAGTCGCCAAAATTCTCCAGTCCCGGGGCTTCCGGGTGACGGCCATTAAAATTGACCCTTATCTTAACGTTGACGCCGGGACGATGAACCCCACGGAGCACGGCGAAGTTTTTGTTTTAAACGACGGCACCGAGTGCGACCAGGACATGGGCAATTATGAAAGATTTTTAAATCAGGATTTGCCGGGCTTGAATTATATGACCGCCGGCAGTATTTTCCAGACCGTCATCAATAAAGAAAGAAATCTGGAATACGGCGGCCGCTGTGTGGAAGTCGTGCCGCATATTCCTTTGGAAGCTTTGGAAAAAATTAAAATTGCCGGC
>JAUYAV010000020.1 GCA_030693325.1 bacterium | reverse complement strand
CCTTATACCACTGGCGGATTATCAGAAGTAAGATTCTGGCATAAAGACAGGCTTTTGGACATCCAAAAGGTTAAAACAGAACTACTAAAGATAGTGCACTTTTAATTTATAAATAGTGCACTTTTAAAAAATCGGTAACATGTTTTATTAGGTTCATCAGCTTTAATCTTGGTCTTCGCCAGCATTTCCGGAGATGGCGGCCCGCCGGCAGTCACCAGGATTTTTTCCATCCTGGCAATATCCTCCTTAACCTGTCCTAAAACCTCTAAATTCTGACGGTAAACACCGATATGCCGTTCCCGGCTTACTGTATCATCCGCCTGTGAGGAAAGAATATCATTTAATTTAGGATAGATTGTATCCGCTATCTCCTTAGCCTTAGGATAATAAGGAGTTTGTTCCAGCCTTGCCAATATTTGATCTACCCGTCCTTTTAAATCTGAAATCTTATCCTGGCCAATCAACCAGATATCTTCAACATCGACTTCAAATACACGCACCTCACCGGGAGTCAGCTCAAGATCTGTCTTATAAACATAATGGATCGATAGGGCTGAATCATATTCTAAATCCAGCCCTCCTAAATCCGCGATATCCTTAGGTTTAACTTCTCCCGGCAGCTCATACTTAATCTGAACCTTTTGCGTCTTCACCGGTGAAGGGTTAACCGCGACGATCCGGAATTTTACGCTTCCCGGGGCAAGGGTTGTGGAAACCACCGGAGCATCCTTACCGCCAAACCTAGCTTCGAAAATTTGTTTCAGAATCTCGATGACTGAACCAATCTCATCAGTCTTGGTGCGCATATCTCTAACCGTCGGTGAACTAGATAAGGCCTTTTCAAACAAGGCGCTTAAATCCAGCCCCTCTTTACCGCCCAGAGCCTTTAGGCGATTAGATATATCATCCACAGTATTATTTAAACGCGAAGAAGGGCCATCCTTGGCTAACTCCGCGGGTAAAGCATCGACAGAATCTCTAAGGTTTTTAAGGGTCAGAGCAATATTAATATTTTCACCGCTCACTAACACTGCCTCCACCGCCTTAATCGCATCCAGGGCCTTCTTAGCCGCGCGCTCTGCTCCGGGAGCAGCGGAAGCCAACCCGGCAATCGTGGTTAAACTCATCGACTCCACCATTCCTGAGCCGATTTCAAAAGCATCACTGTCAGTTTCTTGCATAATATAGGTATAGGCCTTGCCACTTGCAAATCTATTGTCAGTCTTAAATTTAAGGCTATAAACGCCGGGATTAGTTTTATCTTCCTTTAATTTCTCAGCGGTGAAAAGAATCTTATTGTCCCAACTATACATATCCACCGTCGGCTTCTTCTCCGGAAGCCCGGTAGCCGTTATAGTTACTTCCTCCCCGGGCAAAGACGGATCAGGGGATATAACTATACGCCAGGAATATTTCTCCGCCGTGGCTTTAAGCATGTCACCGGCACTTTCTGCTGTTTTAGCGCTCTTCTCTAATAATGCGACTGCGGTTGTAGTGCTGGTTTCAAAGCTGACTAAAACTGCGGTAAAATTTTCCAACATTTCCGCGGTAACCGCGGTAAGCACTGCCGCCTGCGCATCCAACCTCGCCTCAATTATACCCTTGATACCTCCCTGAGCGGCAATCGCATCGGGATCAGCATTAGGCCCGGCCAGAATCTTACGCATATTAGAATCCATTACAGAGATCGGCATATCCAATGCAGTATTGACCGTAGCCGTCATATTCTCCACAGCCAACTTCATATCATCCATGGCCTTAGGAACAGTCACGGTAAAAGAAACTGGCGTCTTAAAAGTAGCGCCGGTAGCCATAGCCACATAGCTGGATACTGTATAAACCCTGCCTGGCTGTAATTTAGGATAGCTAACCTGAGCCGTATGATTGGTTGGCCCCCAACTCTGGCTAAAGAAACCATTGAAGCTTGCCGGAATCGGCAGCTCTCCGGTCTTTTGAGGCGCGCAATCCGCAATAACATTATCCATCGTGCGCACTTCTTCATAATCATCATCAGGATTAAGCGGCGTACCGTTATTATTCATCCGCGTTCCTATCCAGAGTTTAACGTTATCCGGAAGGTCCGTGTAGAAAAGATGTTTATTATTGGCCTCATCCACGAGAACGGTTTTACGTTTAATTTTGTAATTACCATCATAGATGATAACATCAGTAATCACAGAACCGGTAACCAGCGAACCGTCTCTTTCCAACCAGCTGACGATGGACAAGTTATCAGCGACTACATCATAAGAAAACTCCGAATAAGCGCGCCAAATATGCACGACTAAGGTTTCCATCGTCCTAAAGATCGTCCGGTCTTTTCTCCAGATAAGCTTTGACGGATCCCATCCTACCAAATAATCTTCGGCAATCGGCCCATAATCTGAATGAGAAAACTCCGCGTGAAAACTGCCTGCGCGCACCCAGTGCGTAACCGGTGAAGACAAGCCCTGAGCAATCCAGTTCTGATAATAAGGAGGCACGGTTAAACCTGAAGTATCATTAACTTTTAAGTTTGAAATAGCCTGGTTCGTCACCAAGTCGCGGATATCCCAGGTAATTTTATAATAATCAATTTTTAATTCATCCACGCCGCCGGCAGGATTAGGGCCCTGGACATAAACATCATGGTCATTATGGTCATAGATGCGTATTTTGGCATTCACATAATACGGAGGAACCTGCAAACGCTCATTAGGTATCGTCCAATTATAAGTTCCGGTAATATTGGGTAAATTCGTGCCTCCGGCCATCGGGATTTCCGTTATGAAATTATCTTTGGAATATACCAGGTCAACATTGGGTATCGTACCAAAGGTATTCCATTTAATCTGGCGGACCTCATCCACAATCCAGCGGCATTCATAAGCCCCCAGTTCATTTAGCGCAACTGCCGGAGTGACTAAGGTAAAGACGCCCTGAATTTTAAATTTAGGAGAAACGCTCAACACGCTGGGCACCCGCGGATCAAAAATTCTCAATTTACAGTTAGGAGAGATATGGTTGGGAACCATCCAAGCATAAATATATTCTGATCCGGCTCCTCCCTGGCCTGCGCCGTTAGGAACATTGCCTAAGTCGACATTTTGATTCTCATCGACAAAACCATTGGTAGAAAGAGTCAGGCCTACCTGCGGCATGGTTCCACCCCACTCCCACTTAACCTGATAAATACTATCCACCGCCAGCTTAGCGTCTAAGGTAGGAGTCTTGACAATAAGGTAACCAATAATCTTAAATAAATCCGAGATACTATAAGTATCTGCTTCGGAAGCCCGCGGATCAACAATTTTAATCAGAACATTATCATTAGCCTGATCCGGAACAAGCCAAGAGCGTAAAAATTCAGAAGCTGTTCCTCCGGATCCGGCTCCGTTAGCCACAATCCCGTCGTTAGCCGTGCCGTAATTCTCAAGAATAGGAGCCCACCTTCCGATACAATAGCTCTGCCCCTCAGCATTACCTTCGGCATAATTAGCAGTTAAGGTAACCTGGTTATCATTATTTACGGATTGGATAATATACCACTTGGCAACATTTTTAGGGTTAGTCGTGCCAATACCAATAGAATCTCCGGCAGAGACATTACTTAACCAGGAGGCGCCTGTTCCGTTAATCACCGGGCTTCCCGCAGCGACAGTTACATTACCGATAGTATATTTAGTGATAAAATAAGTAATCATCACTTCAGGCATCGTGCCTCTCCATCCCCATTTAATACCTTTATTCATTTCAATTTCCCAGGTATTATTTAAAACCGGCGCTTTCACCCAAATCTCCCCCTTGATCCTGAAGGGGTTGGAAATGGCAAAGGCATCAATATCCGTATTACTCTTCACTCTCACCCTGACCTGATGCGCGCTTTGCGGGTCAGCGGAATGGAATTGAAAAATATCCGGTATGGTCCAGCTGTAAGTAGTACCCTTCTCCAGCGCGCCATTGTTCAGATTAGAGATAATCTCCCGGGCTTCAGAACTAAAGTTATCCGTAGAATAATGCAAATCTACTGTTGCTACCGTACCGCTGTTACTCCAGGTAATATTATGCTGCGAACCAATGATCCACTCCTCCGCGCCGGCGGGCGCGCTGATGGCAAATTTCGCCCTGATCTTAGCCATATCCGCCGGTAAAACCGGCCCGACTCCAAAAGCATCGGCGTCATTAGCATCCCCGACCTTAATCTTTAACTGCGCGGTAATATAATTAGGAACCGGCGACCATTCCCATTGGCCGGCGCTGGCTAGCACTGAACTGCCGGGAATAGGATTCCAGCTTCCGATAACGCCTCCGGAAAGAGAATAATAAATACCCACCATCGCATCAGTGCCGGTATAGTTCCAAGTAATCGTAGCCGGGTCTCCAACATACCACTTAGAAACTACAGTCGGAGAAGTGACATTAAATCCGCGCATAATCTTAAAACTGCTGGTAGAAATATCAAAAGCGCCGTTATCATCTTTATCCTCAACCTTAAGCATTAAATCCGGCTCGATAAAAGACGGAACCGTCCAGGGATAAGTGTTGTTTCCCGAGTTGAATGTGCCGGTTAAAGTAAAGGTATCATAGATCGCCGGGTTAGTTTGTTTATAATAGGTAAGCTTCACTCCGTTTGTCCGGCCAACCTGATTCCAGACGATATTCTGTTGAGAGCCTACTGTCCATTTCTGGCCGCCGTCAGGAGTAATCACTGTAAACCTTGCCCGGACACGGAAATCAGCATTAGAGATATCCTGAATATCCGCATCGCCGGACTTACCAACTCTTATCCTAACCTTACCGGAAACTGACTCCGGAGGAATATTTAACCAATCATAAGAACCGCTATTAGGAGCACTAGGGCTAATAGAGAATATTTTAGCCGGAGTAGCAAAATCCGGGTCGTCAAGTGAGTAATCAATCTGCACAAAATCCAGCGGCCCATCCTTAGCCCAATTAATCGCTTCATTGGTTCCGGCTAACCAAACCTCCAAACCATTAGGCCGGGTGATGGTTACGCGCGGTATAATCCTAAAGGTATTATCGGAAGTATCAAATACATCACTAAAAGAAGTAGTATTATTATCCCTTACCCTCACTCTGGCTAAATCCGTAGCAATACTCGGGATTGTCCATTCATATGAACCCAGGTTATTTAACCCCTGAGGGTCAATCGGGACATAAAGCGAACCGTTGAAATAATGGATATCCACCTTTTCAATTCCCGGCCCTGTCCAGGTGATCCAATGTTGGGTACCGCAACCCCACTTCTCTTTATCCGCAGGCACCAGGCTGCCATTAGGAGAAGTAACGATAATCTGCCCCTTAATTACAAAATCCGCCGGGGAAATCGCGAAAGAATCATTATCTTCAACATCACTGATGACGGCGATGATTTTAATCCTGCAGGTCGCGGATATAGTCGGCGGAATAGTCCAGGGATAACTGCCGCTGGAAGAATTCGCGATAAAAGCAGGGGTCACCGTCAGCCAATCCGTCTGCGTAGGCTCTTTACAATATTTAATATTCACTTTCTCCGCCAACGCCAAAGAATTCCAGGTAACATTCTGAACAGCGCCAACCACCCAGCGTTCGCCGCCAATCGGAGAGCTAACACTGATATTATCCATAATCTTAAAAGCCGCATTGGATTCATCTTTTACCTGGTTATCCTGGGAATCGCGGATACGGATAAAACAGTTATTCGATAAGACGTTAGTCGGCACGCTCCATTGATAAGAGAATAAATCCGCCTGATAAGCAATCGTATTAATATCCGTGTAAGCGCCGGCTACACCATTAGTGGATAAAGACAAAAACACACTCTGTATCGGGCCCACCCTGCTCCAGGTAACCTGAGAATTAACATCATTCTGGCCGCCTTTAAGTTTATTCTGGCCATTAGGAGATATCAGGGTTAAACTGCCCTGGATGGTAAAAAGAGCTGAGGTTTCGGTGGCTGCGGCGTCATTGACATCGGAAATCTTAATCTGAGCCTGGTTATAAGAAACTACCGAGGGTAGAGTCGCGGAATAAGATTCCACGTTATTAATTTGTGAGCCGTCATTAATGAAATTCCAATTCGATCCCGCGTCAGTCGTATACCGAATATAGACCTTAGGAATAATACCTTTGGTCAACCAGCTGATCGTATTACCGATACTACCGCTTAACCAGCGCGCCGAGCTGTTAGGCTGGCTGATGGTAAAACCACCGCGGATGGTAAACGGATCACTTTCATCATAAATCGTAGGCTTACCTACCTGAACCACCTTAATCATGGCCTGAGTAGAAGTAGCGTCAACAACCGGCCAAGCATAAGTATGCACTCCCGGCCCGGCGGCTACGGAATTAAGAATAATATTTTCATCAAGATAACTAGTCCCATTATCTAAAGAAAGGCGCAGCTGGACATTGGCTATCGAACCATGAATAGTATAGTTGATATTATTGCTTTCACTGCATATCCAAATCTTTTTATTGATCCCCACTCCGGTAGGACTGGTTACCAGGATTGAACCACGAACAACAAAATTTCCGGATTCATGGGCTTCGGTATTACTCCCCACAGCCGGATCCTCTATCTTCACCCTGACTGTATCGCTAATCGCATCCGGCACCGGCCAAGTATAACCTAAATCTCCTGCCGGTACAGTAGCAATTGTATTCGGATAGCTATCCAGGCCGGCGTTGGTATCATATTTAAGCCTTACCTGAGCAAGCGTACCGGACTTTGTCCAGACAATCGTCTCCGGATTATCCACGATAAGCACCTCTCCTCCTGCCGGATAAACCAGGCCGATGTCCGCGGCAACCTTAAAAGCAGGCGAATCACTGGGATCCGTCTCACTGGCAATGGTGGAAACAATCCGGATCACCACATTATTACTCACATTATTCGGAACGCTCCAACTATAGGTAAGCAGATTAGAAGCTATTCCTTGAGCTCCGGAAATAGGATTGAACCCGCTGCCATAATCATAGGATAGATTTACCGTACCCACCTGGCCTTCTCTAGTCCAGGTAATATTTTTAAGCTTGCCGACATCCCAAACCACATTAAGTTGCGGATTAGTAATCGTTAATCTACCTTTAACCGTAAAAGAATTTGATGTTCCGGGAATGGTCGGCTTAGCCGCATTAGTATTGCTTACTCTCACCTTAACCTGAGAACTGAGCACTGCCGTATCCGGAATAACCCAGCGGAAACTGTTGCCGCTTAAATTATCCGCATCCTGGATCGGCTGGTAAGCGCCGCCGCCCACATTATATTCCAATTTAACCGTAGGAATTGTACCAGTTTTACTCCAGGTAATGTCATATCCGGCTCCGCCGACATACCAGGTTTCTCCGCCGACAGGCGCCCCCAAATCCAGCTTTCCGGTAATCGTAAAGATATCTGATTCATCCGTCGTATCCGCGGGATCATTATTATCAATAATCTTGACCTTTACCTGGGAAGAAATATTGTTGGGAACCGTCCAGGTAAAGCTCGACGGCGTAGCCGCCAGGTTCGTGGCTCCGGAAATATCCTGATAAGCGCCGCCATCCACGGAATACTGTAATTTTACTTGAGTTACCGGCCCGGTTACATCCCAAGTGATATCAAAAGGAGTCCCCACCACCAGAGGAATCGTGCTCAAATTAGGCGCAGTAATCTGCAGGTCTCCTCTAATTTTAAAATTCGCTGCGGAGATATCAAATGATTCCGCGTCATTGGCATCGGTAACCTTAACCCTTACCTGGCTGGAAAGAGTCGCCGGAATCGTCCAGGCTTTGATATTGTTATTGGCAATATTCTCCGCGATCTTATCCACTCTCCAGGTGCCTCCTCCGTCAGTAGAATACTCTAAAGTAATATTCGGGACGTTTCCAACCGTAGTCCAGGTAATATCGTGGTTAGTTCCGACAATCCACTTCTCCGTCCCTAAATCCGGAGAGGTAACATCGAATACACCCTGCACCTTGAATGATGCAGATTCACCTAAAGTTAAGACATCATTAGCATCGGTAACCTTAACCTTAGCGGTAGCGGAGACAGTATCCGTGGGAATATTATTCCACCAGTAGAAAAGATTACCGGCAGAAGTAGACTCAATAATCTGCTTAGTATAATTTGTTCCACCATCCGGAGAATATTCAATTCTCACATTGGCAAAATCACCTATCCTGGTCCACTCGATCTTATAGTTTGTTCCGACCTTGGCCTTCACCAAATTATCCGGCTTAGTCACGGTAATACTTCCGACAATATTAAAATCAGGAGATATATCATAAACATCCGCATCCAGCACATCCTCGATTTTTACCTTATAAGTACTGCTGACATGGTTAGGTAAATTATCCCAACGGTAGAGCAAGTTACCGCCTGAGGTTGAGCCGATAATCGTATTGGTAAAACCTCCGGCATCTACGGCATAGGTTATCTTGACATTAACAATACTACCCGTCCTGATCCACTCGATATT
The DNA here is from genome assembly GCA_030693325.1 of bacterium. Taxonomy (NCBI): domain Bacteria; species bacterium. Next base: position 6,284 of record JAUYAV010000020.1, on the reverse strand, counting down.
ATGATCACTGGATTGGGCAATCCAACGCGTAGCCCCCGTAGGAACGGTTACCTGCAGTTTACCTTTAATATAAAATACAGCGTTAGATTCATCTTTAACCGTGGCGTCGCGGGTATCGGATACCCGGACTAAACATAAATTGCTGATGGCGTCAGCCACTGAAGGCCAGGAGTATTCTCCCGCGCCCTTACCTGCCGCGGTAGAGGCAATAATTTCATTCCAGATACCGCCGTTATTCTTGGAATACTCCAGTTTAACCGTCGGGATTGTCCCGCTAGCCAACCACATAATTTTACGTGTTGTCTCTCCAACATACCAGGTTTCTCCGCCGTTAGGCTGATTAAGTGTGAGCGCACCTTTAATTTCAAATGGATAAGCTGAAATTGCCAAAACATTCGGATCATTAGTCGCCTTAACCCGCACCTTCAAATTATTACCAATCTCATCCGGAACTGTCCAGGGATAAATACCATTGACATTGTGCGCGGAATTTGGAGAGCTGGCCGCCACTACGGTGACTTGACTTTCGTTTAAGAAAGCATTAGTAGAATATTCAATTTTAACATAGCTAAAAGTTCCTTGCGGTTTCCAGATAATATCCTTGGGCTCACCTACTGCCCAGAGTATTCCTTCGATGTTGGGTTGAATAAGCTCAAGCTTACCTTCTATTTCAAAATTATCTGAATCTTTATAAACCTCGCTATTGTTCAACTGCGTAATCCTGATTTGGGCACTCTTAACATTACTCGTAATCCCGTCTATAGGCGGGGCCCAGGAAGTATACGGGCTGTTATTAAAAGCAACCGTAGTTACATCCGTCCAGGCATCAGTATTAATCTTCCTGAACTGGATCTTCAGATTACCCATATTCGCCGCACCTGTGCAAGGAGTAGTCCAGGCGATATTATGCGCTTCCGCCACTTTCAACGCTGCCGTTGAACTGTTAGGTTCAGTAACCGTAATTGCTCCTTTAACCATGAATAATTGGGACACTCCATATACCGCTCCCAAAGAAGTATCCGTTACCTTTATCCTAGCTTTTTGTTCAAAACCCACGGTGTGGTCAGTAATAATATCCTGATTCACCGGAATATTCCATTCATACGGCGCAGAGTTACCGGCTACAGGATTAGCAATAGTATAGGTATAATTAGAGCCGTTGTCCTTAGAGTATTCAATCTTAACCGTCGGTACCAGGCCGGTGATCGACCAGACAATGTTGTTACCGGCCTGAGTGCCGATGGCCCATTTATCCGTGGCCGTAGGCGCGCTAAATGTAAGTATGGGGCGGATTTCAAAATTATCAGAAGAGTCAAAAGCATTAGCGTTATTCGGGTCAGATACCCGGAATTTACAGTTAACTGCCCGGACATCAACCGGCACGCTCCAGCCGTAGCTTCCGGTGTTGGAGACTATCCCGGTATTTGTCGTCTTATAGTCAATATTATGCCAGGCGAGTCCATCAAAGAATTCTAACTTGGCATTGGGGATTTCTCCCTGCAGGCTATAATTATTCCAAGTAAGGGTAACTGATGCACCGCTATTGAAAGTCCCTGGGGATTTAGTCCCGGCCAAGAAAAGAAAACTACCAATAATATTATAGGCAGGTGATATGCCCAAGACTTCATCGGCGGTGCCTTCACTGGCTTGTTGAATAACTTTAACCAAAGAGCCATTCTCAATCTGAGCGGGAATAGGAGTCCAGTTATAAGAACTAAAGGTATTGCTATCTACGGTATTAATATATTCATAAGCGCTGTCGTGAAAATAGTAGATCTTAACATTACCCAGGGTACCGGTCTTCGCCCAGGTAATGGTCTTACTGCTGCCGACGGGAACGTTTTCATTTAGGTGCGGCTCATTAACCGTGATACTACCGATAATATCAAAGCTTGCCGATGTGCCGTAAACATTAAGATTGCCGTTATCAAATACTCTGACCTTTATATCATCGCTAATGGCATCCGGTATATTATTCCAGGTATAGGGCACGGTCGCCGATACTGTTCCGGAATCATCAATCACATTGGTAAACGCGCCGGCATCTTTAGAGTAGTAGAGTTTAACAAAAGACACCTTGGTTGAACCGTTGAGGCTCCAGGTAATGGTATTGGAGTTAGAGCCGACGACTAAATTCTGATCCAAAGCCGGCTGGCTGACGCTAATTACCGGACGCATGGCAAAAGGATATACCGAGGCATTAAAGACGCTGGAATGCGCGGAATCCGTAACCTTCACCAGACAGTTCTCCGAGTTCTCGTCAGGAATAGTAATCGCTTTAGTGTTGCTGCCGGAGGTATGTCCGGCTTCGCCGGTAATAATATTGGTCCAGCCCGTGCCGCCGTTAGTGGAATAATCGATATCGACAGTGGTCACTGCGCCATTGGCTGTCCAGTTGATGTTCCGAGCCTCACCCTTATACCAGACAATCTTAGGCGTATCTGTGTTCGGAGCAGTAACGATCAGGCTGCCGACGAGTTTTACATCATAACCGGAGATAGATTTAACATCCGCATCCGCGGCATCCCTGGCCCTGACCCTGACGGAGTCACTTAAAACATTGGTCGGGATACTCCAGGAATAAGTACCTTGCGCCCCTGAAGCAGAGTTCGTTGCCTGGCCGATCAAGATATTAGAGCTGGAAAAATTATCAATAGAATAATGGAACTCGACTGTGCCGTATGTTCCGGTAGGAGTCCATTTAATATTATGGCTGGAGCCGACAGTCCAGATTAATCCTGAAGTGTTGGGTTCGTTAATGGTAACCTGGCCTTCGATATCAAAGCCCGCGCTTACCCCCCTAACCTTAGTACCGTCATTTAAATCCTTAACCTCAATTACCGCTTTCTTCTGATTATCTAAGGTAATCGCATCCAGCGGCAGGGTCCAGGCATAAGTTCCCGCGGGAGCGCCATAATTATAATCTAAGGTAGTAATCGGGATGAAGGTCGTGCCGGCGTTAGTAGAATAGCTTAAGACCACATCGTCTTCGTTGGTAATACCGCGGCTAAAGAAGCCGGTAGTCGTCCAAGTAATATTATGCGGGACGCCGATACGCAAGGTATCGCTGACGGTGGGACTGGTAACATTAATTAACCCCTTCATCTTAAAGCTGCTGGATAAGGCATAAACCGTGCCATAAGAAGAGTTAATTACCCGGATCTTAGCCTGATTAGGAGTTCTTAAATCAATATTCGTAGGAATATTCCAGGTGGTCGAGTTAGTATTGGCAATGCCGGATTTAAGGTTGATCCAGTCCGTGCCGTTATTCCGGGAGTAATCAACATTAACATTGGACACTACACCGGTAGTAGTCCAGGCAATTGTTTCTCCGGTAGTACCCACTACCCATTCATCGCTACCGGTAGGATCATCAATAGTCATCCTGGCCCGAACTTCAAACAGCCCGGAGGTAAGCGTAGCCACCGGGTTATTGGGATCAGTAACTTTAATTAAACAGCTGGAGGCTGGATCCGGAAGGCCGGAGACCGGAGCATTCCAGGAATAACTTCCGGTGTTAGAGACAGTATAAGGATCAACCGGATTAATATAGCTCCAGCTGGTCCCGTTATTTGAAGAGAATTCTAAAATGACATTGGTAATGGCAGAACCGGTGGTGCTCCATTTAACGTTATAAGGATCAGCTGCCTGCAGGACATTAACCGGATTATTCCCCAGGTCTTCTACTCTTAGGTTCGTAAACCCGCCGCGGATTTTAAAGACGGCAGATTCCCCAAGTACTTCTGCTTCATTGCTAATCGCCGCGACCTTAACCTTAACATTATTAGAAACTTGATCCGGTATACTCGGCAACCAGGCCCAGGAACCTGCTCCGGCAACACCACGGGATATACCGGTAGCTAATGGCTGATATCCTCCCACTCCATAATCGTAATAGATATTCACATCACTGATTGAGCCGGTATAAGTCCAGTTAATCGTCTTATCCGTGGCCGCAACCTGCCAATTAGAAGAACCCATAGGCTGAGTAACCACAATACTGCCATTAATATGACAAACCGCGCTGTCTCCATAGACATTACCATTAGTCCCGTCTAAGACGCGTACGACAATGTTATTACTGATCGCGTCAGGAATAGGTGTCCAGGTATAGGATTGATTAGCCGCCGGTATATTCAGCGCTAAATTGGCAAAGGCACCGCCATCTTTAGACCACTGGACGGTTACCGGATTAACCTTGAGCGAACCATTAACACTCCAGAGTATATTCTTACCTGTGCCGACTAATAAATTCTCGTTTAAAACCGGTGAGCTCACCGTAAGTACCGGGCGCATGGCAAAAGGATAGGCGGAAACACTGTAAACATCAGCATAATGCGCGGCATCCGATACCCGGATATAACAGTCTTCGGAATTCTCATCAGCTAAGGTCCAATTATAGATATTACTCCCTTCAACATGCCCGGGATCATTAGCAATAATCGTCGTATATCCGCCGCCGCTAGAGGTCTTATATTCAATCTTAACATTAGTTACCGTGCCCACCGCCACCCAGGTAATACCCCTAACCTCACCTTTATACCATACCGGAGCAGGCAAATTGGATTCCGGAGCAGTAACATCCAATGAACCAACTATTTTAATCGGATAAGGGCACACTGCTTTAACATCCGGATCATTTTCATCGCTCACTCTTACTTTTACCGTATCGCTAATGGCATTAGGAATAGTCCAGGGCCAGGTTTTCTTTACACCGCTTGCCGAATTAGATACCGAGGCCACATAATACGTCTGTAATTCATCGGCAAAACCATTTGTAGAATATTCCACCTTAACCGGAGAATAGGTTCCTGTCGGCGTCCATTCCAGGTCATGAGCTGAATTTACCGTCCAGATCAAGCCGCTGGTCTCCGGAGTATTCATCGTAATTTTGCCTTCCACCTCAAAGAGCCCGGATACGTCGCGCATCTTATCCGGGTTACTGGTATATTTTATTTCAATCGCCCCGGTCTTTTGATTAGTCGTGATCGCATCATTCGCAGGGGTCCAAATCCATTCCTTGGCATTTTGATCAATATTATATAGGAATGTAAATGGCGGTACTCCGGTCTTAGAATAGGAGATATCCACCATCCCGCTGCCTACAGAATTCCATCTAATGGTAAATGGTGAACCTACGGTTAGCTTATCCGTAGCCAAAGGAGCTTCAATGTTCACGTCTCCCAATACGGTAAACTTAGCGCTGATACCATAAAGAGTCGCGTATCCGGCATCCGAAACCCTAATCTTTGCCACATTACTCAAATCTATGGTCGCCGGATTCAAAGTCCAGGGATAGGGTGTAGTGGAAGGCCAGGAACCCACCAAAATTACCGGCCAACTAGTTCCGTTATCCGGAGAATATTCAATCTTAACATTACCGCAGACGCCGGTAATATTCCAGGTTATATCTTTGGTGGCATTTTCATTCCATTCCACATCCAACGCCGGCTGAGTAACCGTAATTACGCCTCGAATTTCAAAATTATTTGAAGTAGCTTTGGTGTTGGAGTGATTGGGGTCGCTTACCCTAAAAGCGCAGCTCAAAGACTTAACATCCGTAGGAGCGCTCCAGGAATATGATCCAGAGTTAGAAACTATCCCTGTATCCGTAGTTTTATAGTCAATATTATGCCAAGTCGTCCCGTCGAAAAATTCTAACTTGGCATTAGGAATTTCATCTAATAACCCTTGATTATTCCAAAGCACCGTATACGGAGTGCCGGCGATAATTACCGGTTGCACCGCATCCATAGTAAATTTACCGGTAAGATAAAATTGCGCAGATAAGCCGGATACTTCATTGGCTGTGCCTTCCGTATCCAGATCCACCATTTTAATCCGGCTATCATTTTGCACCCGGTTAGGCACCGTCCAAGGATAGGAGCTGATGGTATCAGTATCTACCGTAGCGATATACTGATAACTTCCCTTGTAAAGATAGTAAAGCTTGACTGACCCAATCGTTCCTTTCTTTGACCAACTGATCGTTTGACTGGAACCTGCCTCCCACTCTTGCCCGGCGCTGGGAGATAAAACTGAAATACTTCCGATTACCCTAAAAGAAGCGCTGGTCCCAAAAACATTAAGATTGCCGTTATCAAAAACCCTGACTTTTATGTCCGTACTAATAATATCCGGGATATTGTTCCAAGTATAAGGCACAGTAGCTAAGACAGTTCCGGAATCATCAATCACATTAGTAAAGGTGCCGGCATCTTTGGAATAGTAGAGTTTAACATACTGCACTTTAGTCGAGCCGTTTAAACTCCAGGTAATGGTAT